>JAPKYU010000174.1 GCA_026394175.1 Acidobacteriota bacterium
GGTCCCGAAGCTCCAGGATATCGTTCCAAAGATCCTCCCACTGTTCTTCGCCCCAGGAGTAATCGCGTTGATAAGGCGGGACACGGAACGCTTTTCCGTTGCCGATCAATTCCCAATAGTTGATCGTTCGCACGTTTAAAAGGTTGACCTTGCTCATAAGTGGGGTTCCTCCTTCATCAGCCGCCGGCGGGTATAGGCGATCAGCCCGCCGGCATCGATGATGGCCTGGCGGGCGCGGGGCAGGGGAGTCACGGCAAAGGTCTTGCCGCTGGTGTGGTTGACGACTGCGGCGGCGGCCACCTCCAGTTCATCGCCTTCGGCCGCTTCCACGCCGGGCGCCACCACCACCTTCAATCCCAGGTTGATGGCGTTCTGAAGGAAGATGCGGGCGAAACTTCGCGCCACCACCACCAACTCGTGGCCTTGGAGCGTGGACGCGGCCTGCTCGCGCGAGGAGCCGCAGCCGAAGTTCTGACCGGCGACCATGACGCTGCCGGGCGGAATCTGGCCCGCTTTCAGCCGGGCGTTAAACGCCGTGTGATCGGCAAAAGCGTACTGCGGCGTTTCGCTGGGGAGCACGGTGGCCATGAAGCGCCCCGGGTAAATGTCGTCGGTGGAAACATCGTCGCCGAGCGTCAGAACAACCTTCGCCATCGCTTTTCCCCCTCGTTCACCACCAAGTCACCACGACAGCAAGCCTTGGTGTCTTTGTGTCTTGGTGGTTCAATAACGTTCTTGGGTCGGTGATTACGCCCGTCACGGCGCTGGCGGCGGCCACCGCCGGCGAGCACAGATAAACCTCGGCCTTGGGGTTGCCCATGCGGCCTTTGAAATTGCGGTTGGTGCTGGACAGCGCCACCTCGCCGTCGCCCAGCGCGCCCTGGTGTACGCCCAGGCAACACCCGCAGCCGGGGTTCATGATCAGGGCGCCGGCATCGGACAGGGCGGCCAGGTGTCCGCCGTTCATGGCGTCCCGGTAGACCCGCCAGGAGGCGGGAAAGACGAGCACGCGGACGCCGCGCGCCACCTTCTTGCCGCGCAGGATGCGGGCGGCGACCGCCAGGTCTTCCAGCCGGCCGTTGGTGCACGACCCGATCACCACCTGGTCGATCCTGGTTCCGGCGACGGCCGCTACCGGCTTCACGTTATCGACGGCATGGGGGCAGGCCACCTGCGGCTCCAGCGACGAGGCATCGATCTCCACCACCTGGCCGTAGACGGCGTCCGGGTCGGGCGCCACCACCTCGATCTCGTCGCGCACGCCGGTTTCTTCCCGCAAGTAGCGGAGCGTCTCGCTGTCGGCGGGCACGATGCCCGAGGTCGCGCCCGCTTCCACGGCCATGTTGCACAGCACCAGGCGGCCGGAAGTGGACATCAGGCGAATGGTGTCCCCGTGGTACTCGATGGCCTTGAAATTGGCGCCCTGCGCCGTCAACCGGCCGATCAGATGGAGCACCAGGTCTTTCGGAGAAACAAAGCCGGCCAGGCGGCCGTTGACCAGGACCTGGATGGTGGCCGGCACCTCGACGTTCAATGCCACTCCCAGCGCCCACACGCTGGCCATTTCCGTCGCCCCGATGCCAAAGCCAAAGGCGCCCAGCGCGCCATGGGTGGTGGTGTGGCTGTCGGTGCCGACCACCACGCGACCGGGCCGCACCCAGCCGCTTTCCGGCAGCACCTGGTGGCAGATGCCGCCCTCGTCGCCGCGGATGTCGCGGAACTTGGCGATCCCCTGCTGGGCCACGAACTCGCGCACCTTCTTCTGGTTGTTGGCCGTCTTCGAGCTTTCGGCCGGCACGCGGTGATCGAAGATGATGGCGATGCGCGAGGGGTCCCAAACGCGCGGCTCCAGCCCGGCGCCTTTGTAGACTTCGAAAAACTGGTTGATGACCAGGGCGGCGTTTTCATGCGACATGGCCAGGTCCACGGCCGGCTCCACCACATCGCCCACCTCGACCGATGCCCGGCCCGCCGCCCGTGCCAGAATCTTCTGAACGACTGTCATTCCCATAGCGGAAGTCCAAGGTCTAAGGTCCAAGGTCCGGACGACTTTGGACCTTGGACTTTGGACCTTGGACCTATTCTACAATCTTACCCGCGCCGCGGTACTTCGCTTCCAGGCGCTCCTTGGGCAGATACTCGTCTTCCATGGCCCGGTACTGCTTCAGCCCGACGAAATCGGTGTACTCCTCGAACGACGAAACCCACTGGGTCTGGCCGGGCAGGACGCCGGTGGGCGCAGCCTTGAGCGCGGTGAAGAAACTCACCAGCGCCTTGTGCGTCACCATCACCGAGGCCACCGGAATGGAAACCCGGCCGACGCCCATGCGGGCCAGCTCGGGGATGGGCACCAGCTCGGTCTTCATACCCGAAATAGCGTCCATCAGGTTGACGGAGAGGGGGCCGCGGAGCGAGGCCACCGCTTGTTCGATGTCGGCCCTGGTGCGGATGCCGTCGATAAAGGCCAGGTCGGCGCCGGCTTCCAGGTAGAGATTCGAGCGGCGGATGGCCTCCTCCAGGCCGTAGACGGCAAAGGCGTCGGTGCGCGCGTTGATGATGAAATCCTTGTCCAGCGCGTCGCGGGCCGCGGCGCAGGCGCGCACCTTCCCGGCCATCTCCTGGGCCGCGATCACTTCCTTGCCGGCCATGTGCCCGCAGCGCTTCGGGAACACCTGGTCCTCGATGTTCATGCCGGCCACGCCCATGGCCATCAGCCGCTCGGTGATCCAGGCGGCGTTGACGGCGTTGCCGCCGCCGGTGTCCACATCGGCCATTACCGGGATGCCGACGGCCTGCGCGATGTTCCAGGTGACGTCGAGCACGTCCTTCATCTCGACCAGGCCAACGTCGGGCTTGGCCAGCAGCGAGCCGGCCAGCCCGTAGCCGGAGATCTGGGTGGCTTCAAAGCCGCATTGTTCAATCACCCGGGCACTGAGCGCATCGTGGCATCCGGGCACCACCACCGCCCGCCGCTCCATGATTGCCTTGCGTAACGCCGTCGTCCGCTTCATCAGGGTCTCCTTAGCCGCAGATTACGCAGATTCCGCCGATCCTTTCTCCACGTGCAGTTTGGCGGCGATCGCCCGGGCCATCTCCGTAGTGGTATTGCCGCCGCCCATGTCGTAGGTGCGCGTGTTGCCCTCGCGGACCACCTCGGCCACCGCGTTTCCCAGTGCTTCCGCCTTCTGCCGTTCGCCCAGCCACTCCAGCATCATTTTGGCGGCCAGTATGGAGGCGATGGGGTTGGCGCGGTTGTGTCCGGCGTGCTTGGGCGCCGAGCCGTGGGTGGGCTCGAACACGGCCAGCTTGTCGCCGATGTTGCCCGAACAGCCGAACCCCAACCCGCCCACCATCTGCGCGCACAGGTCGGAAATGATGTCGCCGTAGAGGTTGGGCGCCACCAGCACGTCGTAGTTGTGCGGGTTCTTCAGCAGCCACATGCAGATGGCGTCGATGTTGGCGTCGTCGCAGGCCATGCCGGGATAATCGCGGGCCACCTCGCGGGCCGTCTCCAGAAACAGGCCGTCGGTGGCGCGCACCACGTTGGCCTTGTGCACGATGGTCACCTTGCGGCGGCTGTGCTGGCGCGCGAATTCGAACGCGGCCCGCACGATCCGCTCCGATCCTTTTCGCGTGTTGACCTTGCAGGAGACGGCGTATTCGCCCGGCTCCTGCCCGGCGAAGGGCAGGAAGTTCTTCGACAGCCTGCCCAGCATCCCCGCCAGCTCTTCGGGCACCGGCCAGAACTCGACGCCGGCATAAAGGTCCTTGGTGTTCTCGCGGAAGACCACCAGGTCGATGCCCTCTTTGTAGTTGAGTTGGCTGCCGGGATAGCCCTTGCAGGGGCGGAGGCACACGTACAGGTCGAACAGTTGCCGCATGCGCACGATCGGGGAACGATAGACCAGCCCGCGCCCCCGCAGCTTGGTGTCCAGCTCGGCCTCGGCGGCGCGGACCGGCTTCGAGGTGACGGCCCCGAACATGGCCGCGTCCACCGACTTCAGCAGGTCGAGGGTGCGCAACGGCAGCGCGTCGCCTTCCTGCCGCCAGAACTCCCAGCCGATGTCGCCCGGAAGGTACTGGGCGTCGAGCGCCAGCTCATCGAGCACCAGGCGGGTGGCTTCCAGCACCTCCACTCCGATGCCGTCGCCCGGCAGCCATGCGATCTTGTACCTTGCCATAGCACTAGTTCATCACAAAGCGGTTGCGGAGACAAAGCCCACAGAAAAGAACGGCTGTCGGCTATCGGAGGGCAACCCGGGGCTTCCGCCAGCCGCCGGTCGTCAGCCGTCAGGCGATGGCAAAGGGGCGGATGGGGGAGCCGGTGCCGCCGCGAATCTTCAGCGGCGAGGCCACGAACAGAAACTCGTACACCGCGGCCTGGCGCACCGCTTCCAGGTTGAGCGCCTCCATGATGTGAATGCCGTTGTCGACCAGCAGGTGAACATGGACGGGAAAGGCGGCGGTGGGAGTTACCTCGAAGGCCAGGGTATCGGAGCCGGCCGCGAAGATGCGGCGCGCGCTGAGCCACTGCGCCGCGCCCAGGTCCAGGCCCGGGGCGCCGCCCGGGCCGGCCATTTCGCGCGGGCGGTCCCACAACCGTCCCCAGCCGGTGCGGATCAGCGCCACGTCACCCGGTTCGACGGGCACCGCGGCGCGGGTGGCGGCCGCTTCCAGGTCCGCGGCCATCACCGCCTGCGAGGGCGCCAGCGCGTCCATGCCGTCGGGCACCACGTCCAGCAGCACACCCCGGCGCACGATGGGCAGAACGCGGTCGATGCCCGCCGCCGCCAGGCCGTACTCGAACGATTGGTTGGCCGCCGCCGCGATGCCGCCGTGCAGGCGGCCGTGGCGCGAGAAATGGCCCAGCGCATCGATGTGCGTGCCCAGATGCCCGCCCAGCGTCATCACCTCGGCGGCGGAACTGACGCCCCCTTCCAGCACGATGTCGCCGTGGCCCTTGCTGAGGCTGTAAAGAAACGGCGGATGCGTCGGCCAATGCGGCATCCCGATTCGCCATTCCTGCGAGAGATCGAAAATGCGGAGCCTGCCGTTGCCCAGCGAGGCGGCCAGTTCGCGAAGCAGATCGCTGTTCATAGAGCGTGATCGGCCACCGCCGCGAAAAAACCATGTAGCGCCGGGGCTCGTCCCCGGCATGCCCGAATCGGGCATGCCGGGCGCGAGGCCCGGCGCTACAACTCACGGCCCTGTTGTCTGTGGCCTGGTTCTTCTACTATAGCTCTGAGATGCCGGAATTGCCCGAGGTAGAGACGATTGTGCGCGGCCTGCGATCGCGGCTGACCGGACGCCGGGTGGCGCGCGTGTGCATTGCGCACCCCGGCATAGTGAAGGGCCGCGCGGCCGCTCTCAGCGCTGGCCTGGAAGGCGCCACGGTGCGCGAGGTGCGGCGCTTCGGCAAGCACATCCTGCTGCGCGTGGGCCGGCGCGGCCAGGCCGGCAGCCACTGGCTGATCGTTCACCTGGGGATGACCGGGCAGCTTGTCGTCGAGCCCACGCGGCGTGCGGTGCGCCGGCATACGCACGCCTGGCTGGAGCTGGAAGGCGGCGAGTCGCTGCGCTACATCGACCCCCGGCGCTTCGGCCGCCTCCGGGTGACGCCCGGCGAGGACTTGCCCGAAGAGTTGAGCCGGCTCGGCCCCGAGCCGCTGGAAATCGGCGAGGAGGACTTCGTCAGGCGCGTGCGGAGCCGCGCCGCGCGCATGAAGTCGCTGTTGCTTGATCAGCGCTTCCTGCGCGGCGTGGGCAATATTTACGCGGATGAAACCCTGTTCCGCGCCGGCATCCACCCGGCCACCCCCGGCCGGCGCATTTCCCCGAAGCGGGCCAGGAACTTGTGGCGCGCCATGCGCCGGGTGCTGCAAGAGGCCATCGCGCTGGGCGGCTCTTCGGTTTCCAACTACGTCGATGCGGCCGGGCAGCCGGGCGGGTTCCAGTTCCGGCACCGCGTGTACGGGCGCGCCGGCCAGCCGTGCGTGAATTGTGGCGCCCGGCTGCGCCGCGCTATCATTGCCGGCCGCGGCACGGCCTGGTGCCCGAAATGCCAACGCAAGTAGTTTCCAGTTTCCAGGTTCCAGGTTGAAACGTTGCCTGGGCGCCCTTAAACTCAAACCTGGAACCTGAAACCTGGAACCTTTTCATCATGCGCGATTTTGCTATCGGAGTGGATGTCGGCGGAACCAACCTGCGAGTGGCCGCCATCGATGCCAACGGCGAGATTCTCCAGCGCATCAACCTGACCACCGAGGTGCGCGCGGGCCGCGACGCGGTGCTGGAGGAGATGGTGTCGGCGGTCGAGGCGCTGCGCGCACGCCATGCTTCCGGTGCCCGCCTGGCCGGCATCGGCTTCGGCGTTCCCGGCCTGATCTACATGAAGGAAGGGAAGCTGCGCGAATCGCCCAACCTGCCCGGCTGGCACGACTACCCGCTGCGCGACATGCTGGAGCAGAAGCTGGGCACGCGCGTCTTCCTGGAGAACGACGCCAATGCGGCGGCGCTCGGTGAAAAATGGATGGGGCACGGGCGCGAAGTGGATGGCCTGGTGATGCTCACGCTGGGCACCGGCGTGGGCGGCGGCATCGTGCTCGACGGCCGCATCTGGCATGGGTTGCTGGGCATGGCCGGTGAACTCGGCCACATCACCATTCAGCCCGACGGGCCGCGCTGCGGCTGCGGCAACCACGGTTGCCTGGAGGCCCTGGCCTCGGCCACCGCCATCGTGCGCATGGCCAACGAGGCAGTGGCGCAAAGCAGCAGCCCCGCGCTCCAGGCGGCGGCAGCCGGGGGCCGGCCGATCACCTCCGCCATCGTTTACAGCGCGGCCAAGCAGGGCGACCCGGCAGCCCGGGAAATCTTCCGCGTGGTGGGCTGGGCGCTGGGGATTGCGCTGGCGGACCTGGTGAACGCCTTCAACCTGCCCATGTATGTGCTGATGGGCGGGGTGTCGGCCGCCTGGGACCTGTTTGCGCCGCCCATGCTGGCCGAGGTCGAGCGCCGCTCGTTCGTCTACCGGGCCGGCGGCACGCGCATCGTAGTCTCGAAGCTGGGCGCCGACGCGGGCCTGTTCGGCGCTGCGTATTTGCCCCTTTCAGCAGCCTGCTAAAGCTTCTGCCGGATTTGCCGATAATAGCAATTGAATGTCCCCCCGGCGGTTGGCAACCATCGACGGCAGGGTTGAAGTGTATTGTGGGCGAGCCTTTCATCGCCCAGCGGATTCAACCCAGCAGCGTGTACCAGCCTCTGGCGGCAGCCATGGCGGGAACGGACCACAAGCCCGTTGTTCGACCGGGCCGCCGCCCGATCCCCCCTCTTGGAGCCCACGATGCCCTTAGACTTCTCGATGAACAGCCCGATCTCCGACGACGAAACCAGGGAACGCATCCGGTCCGCGGTGGAAAGGCTCCTGCGTGAACACGAGGAGCAATGGCAGGTCTCAATCGAGAGCCGGCCGAGCCATTCTTACCTGTGGTTGACCGCGCAAACCGGCGGTTTTGAACGCCGCAAGCTGATGGACAGATACAACCTCACTCCTCCGTTCATCGCCAAGGTGCTCAGGGATTGGCTGGGGGAGTTTGCCTGGATGATCTCCCGCCGCGAGCTGCCCGGCTAGCGACGATACCGATGGGGGGCGAATCGGCGCACGGGGTACTCGGTTCCCAGCAGCTCCCA
>JAPKYU010000508.1 GCA_026394175.1 Acidobacteriota bacterium
CGGCGTGACCACCGTGTCGCTGGCCGACACAGTTGGCGCCGCCAGGCCGGAAGACGTGGGCAGGCTGTTGGAGTCTGTGCGCGGCACGGCGGAAGGCATGGAGTTGGGTGTACACCTGCACAGCCGCCCGGACAGCGCCGCGGAAAAAGTCGTGGCCGCGTATGAGGCGGGCTGCCGCCGCTTCGACGGCGTGCTGACCGGCCTCGGCGGCTGTCCCTTCGCCTCCGACTATCTGGTCGGCAACATCCCGACCGAAATCGTCGTGGAAGCTCTGGCAGCCCGCGGCGTGGAAACCGGCATTCAGCCGGCAGCGCTGGCATCCGCGCTGGCAGCCACGCGGGCTATTCGCGCCAAGTACGCTGGATAATCTGCGCAATCTGCGGCTAAGGTTTTTATGAGCGTTCACGAAACACTCAAGCTGGAATTCGAGGAAGACCTGGCCACGGTCACGCTGAACCGGCCGGAAAAACGCAATGCCATCTCGCGGCGCATGATCGAGGAGCTGCTGGCCGCGCTGGAGCAGGCCGAATCGGCGCCGGCGCGCGCCGTCATTCTCACCGGCGCCGGCAAGGCGTTTTGCTCCGGGATGGACCTGGAGGCGCTGCGGGCCATTGCCGGGCAGCCGCCGGAAGGCAACCTGGAGGACTCGCGGCTGATGGCGCGGATGTTCTACCGGGTCTACAGCTACCCCAAGCCGCTGATTGCCGCCGTCAACGGAGCGGCGCTGGCCGGCGGCTGCGGCCTGGCCACGCTGTGTGACTTCACCCTGGCCGTGCCCGGCGCGCAGTTCGGCTACCCGGAGGTGCGCATCGGCTTTCTCCCGGCGATTGTCGCGGTGTTTCTGGTGCGGCAGGTGGGCGAGAAGCGGGCCCGGGATCTGCTGCTGACCGGCCGCACGTTCCAGGCCCAGGAAGGCCTCAGCTTTGGCCTGGTCACCGAGGTTGTGCCGGCCGAGCGCCTGCTGGAGCGCGCCCGCGAGCTGGCCGCCTCGCTGGCCGCCTGCAGCTCCACCAGCCTCTTCCGAACCAAGCGCCTGCTGCTGGACCTGGACCGCCCGCAGCTCGAAAGCGAACTGGAGCTGGCCGTGCGCGAGAACGCGGACATCCGCTCCACCGCCGACTTCCGTGAAGGCCTGGCCGCGTTCCTGGAAAAACGCAAGCCTGCCTGGACGGGGAAGTAACTCACCACAAAGACACAAAGCACACAAAGGGCACGAAGAAAGACCTCCTTTATGGGAAACCGCGGCTTTGTGCATTTGTGGACAGTATTCGCTACAATGGCAATATGGACCTAGGGCGGAGAGGGTTTGTGGCTTCACTGCTGGCCGGTGTCTCCGTAAGCAGGGCGCCGGCGGCAACGGCGGGCAAGCTGGGCATTCCGGGGCCGTATCGCGGGCGGGTAGTGGCCGTCGAGCATCCGGGCAGCATCGTCTCCGGCCAGTACCAGGCGGCGGCGGTGCGGCAGATGATGGACCAGGGCATGACGCAGTTGACGGGTGCGCCCACCGCCACCGAGGCCTGGCGCGCGTTCTTCGAGCCGGGCGAAGTGGTGGGCATCAAGGTCAATCCCGTCGGACAGCCCTACTTGATCTCCGCTCCCGAAGTGCTGCACGCCATCATCGACGGGCTGAAGTCGGCCGGAATCAAGGCGCCCGACATGGTGGTGTACGACCGCTACCGGCGCGAGTTCCTCAGCGCCGGCTTCGATAAGTGGCTGCCGGAGGGTGTGCGCTGGACGTTTGCCACCGAGGTTTCGCAGGAATACCAGCTCGACATGGATGGATACGATGCGGACCACTACATGGAAATGGCCCTGGTCTCGTCCAAGGGGGACCCGCAAGACCGCCACCAGCGCCGCTCCTACGTCGCCAAGTTCCTGACCAAGCAGATCGACAAGCTGGTGAACCTGTGCGTGCTCAAACACCACCAGTCGGCGGGCGTCACGCTGGCGCTGAAAAACCTGTCGCACGGGCTGGTGAACAACGTGTCGCGCAGCCATATCAGCCGCAGCCTCAACGTCTGCGGAGCGTTCATTCCGGCGGTTGTCGAAGTCCCCATCATCCGCCGCAAGGTGGTGCTCAACATCCTCGACGGCATCCAGGGCGCCTACCACGGCGGGCCGGGGCGCAAGGTGGGCAAGTACCTCTGGGACCACAAAACCATGTACTTCTCCACCGACCCGGTGGCCATGGACAAAGTCTGCTGGCAGGTGATCGACGAACAGCGGGGCCGGATGGGCATGCTGCCGGTAGCCGACGGCAAGCCCGACGACGACAGCGTCTTCGTCAGCATGCAGCCGGAACACATCGAGCTGGCGGGCGTGCTCGGCCTGGGCGAGTACCACGACGACAAAATCGATTTGAAAAAGATAAAGATCTAGCCGCAGATTTCGCAGATTACACAGATAAAACAAATGGGACGCAGATAAACGCAGATCAGATCCAACTTCCCCATCTGCGTTTTTCTAGGTTTGTCCGCGTCCCGTTCTTGATCTGTAGAATCTGCGCAATCTGCGGCTACGGGGTCTGGGCGCTTCGGCCGGCCTGGGGCTTGGCGGCGTAAGCGCGCTGGGCGGCGGCGACGCCCTTGCCTTCGGCCTTGATGACTCCCTGTTCGTCGAGCAGGGTCTCCAGCGCCGCCAGGACCAGGAGCACGTTGCATTCCGTGCAGGAGTTGCCCATCAACCCGATGCGCCACAGCTTGCCGCGGAACTTGCCCAGCCCGCCGGCGATCTCGATGTTGTAGCGGGAGAGCAGGCGGGAGCGGATGGCGGCGTCGTCGACGCCCTGGGGCGTCAGCACGGCGGCCAGCGTCGGCATGCGGACGCTGGCGGGCGGCAACGATTGCAACCCCAGCGCCTCCAGGCCGGCCAGCAGGGCGGCCATGTTGCGGGCGTGGCGCTCCCAGCGCGCTTCCAGCCCCTCTTCCAGCACCAGCCGCAGCGCTTCGTCGAACGCATAGATCATGGAGATGGGGGCGGTGTGGTGATAAGTGCGCTCGCGTCCCCAGTATTTCTCCACCATGGAGAGGTCCAGGTACCAGCTCTGCACCTTGGTGCGGCGCGAGCAGACAACCTCGTTGGCGCGCGCCGACAGGGTGATGGGGGCCAGGCCCGGCGGGCAGCTCAGGCACTTCTGCGACCCGCTGTAGCAGAAGTCGATGGCCAGGGCGTCCACGTCCAGCGGGGCGCCGGCCAGCGTGGCCACCGCATCCACCACGAACAGCGCGCCCGCCTCGCGCGCCAGGCGGCCGAGCGGCTCCAGCGGCTGGAGCACGCCGGTGGAAGTCTCGCCGTGCACCACGGCCAGCAGCTTGACCGCTCCGGGGGCCTCCCGCAGCGCCGCCTGCACCTCGTCGGGATCGACCGCGCGGCCCCATTCCGCCGCCACCTTGATCAGCCGCGCCCCGGCCCGCTCGACGATGTCGCACATGCGGTCGGCGAAAACGCCGCCGGTGCAGATCAGGGCCAGATCGCCCGGCTCCAGGAAGTTCACCAGCGCGGCCTCCATCCCCGCGCTGCCGGTTCCGGAAACCGGTATGGTGACGGCATTGGCGGTGCGGAACACGGAACGGAGTCTGGCCTCCACTCCGTCCATGATCTTCATGAACTCGGGGTCCATGTGCCCGACGATGGGCGTGGTCAGCGCGCGGTAGACCCGGTAATCCACGTTGCTCGGTCCGGGTCCCATCAGAATGCGTTGCGGCGGTTCAAGGGTCATCATGGTTCGGTCGCAATCCTCAAGCGGGCCTCCGGAGCCAGCAGCTTGTGCCCCCTCAGCCATCGTTCCAACTCCTGGCGCAGAATTTGCAAGTCTACATCAAAGCCGGCCTCCATGCAGCCATCGGAAACCGGCAGCGTGCTATCCAAGGCACGCAGGCCGGTGAAATTGCGCATGAAAAAGCGGTCCAGCCAGTCTACCGGGCAGGGCCGCAGCCCGCCCGCTTCCTCGATCTCGACGCGCAGCTTCCTGGCGAACATGAAGCAGGTTCCAGGTTTCAGGTGTCAGGGAATACCCAGAACAGAGACACGTCCGAGTATAACCCGGATTGTATGGGACACAGACGAACACTGATCGACACAGATCGGTGGCGGTCCCGCCAAGCGGGACCGCCGCTACAAGCAGCGCGGCGTTGTGCCTTTGTGGTGGAATAAAAAGAGGGTAGAATGAAGATGCGGTTATGAGGTCAGGCCGGGTTTTGCTTCTGTCGATTCTCATGGTGGTCGCCGTGGCGCGCGTGCCGGCGATGGCACAAGCGCCGCCGGGCCAAGCGCCGTCCCCTCCGCAAGCGACGATCAAGGTCCCCGTGGTACGCGTGAACGTGCCCTTCACCGTGACCGACAGCAAGGACCGCTTCGTCAGCGACCTGGAGAAGAAGAACTTCACCGTCTACGAGGATGGCAAGAAGGTTCAGATCGACTTCTTTACTCCCGTGACCCAGCTCCCGCTGCGGGTGGGCCTGTTGCTGGACACCAGCAACAGCGTGCGCCTGCAGTTCAAGGGTGAGCAGGAAGCGGCCATCGACTTCGTCCATAATCTTCTGGAAAGCAGGACCAAGCACAAGATCTTCCTGATGACCTTCGACACCACCAAGGACATCGTCAAGGACTTCACCGACGACCCGAACGACCTCTCCGAAGCGGTGCGCAAGCTGAAGGTGGGCGGGGGCACGACGCTGTTCGACGCCATTCACCAGGCCTGCCAGGAGAAGCTGATCACGCAGCAGGAGCCGGGCGGGGTGCGCCGCGTGCTGCTGCTGATCACCGACGGCGAAGACGACGCCAGCAAGCATTCCATCGAGCAGGTGATCGACATGGCCCGCCGCGCCGAAGTCACCATTTACTCCATCAGCACCGTCGGCTACGGCGCCACCAGCCCCGGCGACAAGATATTGGAGCGGCTCAGCGAGGAAACCGGCGGCGCGGTTGTCTTCCCGTGGAAGAAGCCGCCCTCGGCCGAGTACGCCACCGGCTACCTGTCGCGCACCCAGATCGGCGATCAGAACGCGGTGTATGAGGTGGGCATGGGCAAGTACGCCGGGGAAGCGGCCGCCAACCTGGCCCTGGCGCTGGCCCAGATCAACAAGGAACTGCAGATGCAGTACACGATCGGCTACCGCCCGGCCAATCCCACCGCCGACGGAAAATTCCGCGAAATCCGCGTAGTCGTGAACCAGAGGGGGTTGAAGATTCGCGCGCGCAAGGGCTACTACGCCCTCCCGCCTTTGTAGAACCGGCCGGCGGCTGACGACCGACGGCTGGCGGCCCTCGCCTCCTGCCTACTGCCTACTGCTCCTGCTCACTGCCTGCTGCTTCCTGCCTCCTGCCTTAACGGGCCGGAAATGCAGTAGGATTAGCGACTATGATCGTGATGCTTGCTGCTGTTTTGCTTGCCTTGGCCGCCGTCCAGCCCGCCTCGGCCGCGTCGGATTCCTCGCGGGTGGACCTGGCCGGACCGTGGGACTTCCGCTTTGACCCTGATTCGCGCGGCGAGGAGCAGGGCTGGCACAAGTCCACCGACAGTCGCGGCTGGGTGAAGATCCAGGTGCCCGGCTCTTACGACCAGTCGCGATTCAACAACCTGCTCTACCAGGGACAGGCGTGGTATCGCACCACGTTCCAGGCGCCGCCCGCCAACCCCAAGGGCCGCGTATTTTTGAAATTTGAAGGCGTCACCATCCGCTCGAAAGTGTGGGTGAACTGACAGCTCATTGGGAAGCACATTTTCCCGTACACGCGCTTTGAAATGGACATCAGCGATGCCGTGCGGCGGGATTCGCCCAACCTGCTTGCCGTGCTGGTTGACAACGCCATCCTGGAACGGGCGATTCCAGACAAGGGCTGGCGGGGATGGTGGAACTATGGCGGCATCAACCGCGGCGTGTCGGTCGAGAGCCGCCCGCCGGTTTACACCGAGAACGTCGCTGTCACCACGCGCCTGGCCGGCGCCGCCGCCGGCGCCGGCGCTTGGGAGCTGCGCCTGCAACTGCGCACCCGGAACCACGCGGCCGCCGTGGACGGCTCCATCGAAGCGCGCGTCGAGGACTCGCGTGGCCGCGCGCTGTGGTCCGCCGTCGAACGCCGCAGCTTCGCCTCGGGCGTCACCGAGACGTTGATAACCACGACGCTGAAACAGGCCGCCGCCTGGTCGCCCGAATCGCCCGCGCTTCACGTGCTGAAGCTCCGCACCGTGACGCCCGGCCAGACGCACGAGAGAACCATGCGCTTCGGCCTGCGGCAAATCGAAGCGAAAGGCAACCAGATCCTTCTCAACGGCAAGCCGGTTTTCCTGAAGGGTGTCAACCGGCACGAAATGTTCCCGGGGGAGGGCATGACGGTTTCCCGCGAGCAGACCCGCAAGGACCTGGAGGACATCAAGGCCCTGGGCTGCAACATGGTGCGCACCACTCACTACACGCAGGACACCAGCTTCTATGAGCTGGCCGACGAAATGGGCCTGCTGGTGTGGACCGAGATTCCCGCCTGGCAGACCCGCGCCGAAACGCTGGAGGACGAAAACGTCTGGAAGCAGTATGGCGAGCCGCAGCTTCGCGAGATGGTCGAGGGCTATCGCGACTATACCAGCATCGTGATTTGGTCGGTAGGCAACGAGTTTCCGTCGGAAAAGGAGCCGGTGGCGAAGTACGTCGAGCGGGGTTGCGCGCTGCTGCGCAAGCTGGACCCCAGCCGCCTGGTGACCTTCGCCTCCGACAAGCACGACCGGGACATCTCTTTCGCTCCCGTCGATTTCCTGGCCATCAACGAATACTACGGCTGGTATTACGGCAAGCTCGATGATCTCGGGCCGGTGCTCGACAAGCTGCACGCCAAGTGGCCGGACAAGCCCATCGTGGTCGCCGAATTCGGCTCGGAGGCCATTCCCGGCTGGCGCAACCCCTCGCCCGGCGATTCCGGCACCTCGGACTACAGCGAGGATTACCAGGTGAAGTTGTTGACCAGCCACATGGAGCAGATTTTCGCGCCGTCGCGGCGGGGTTTCATGGCCGGGGCCATCATCTGGCTCTATAACGATTTCCCGAACCCCAGTTCCTTCGGCCGCCTGCATCCTCCGGTCATTAGCTATACGAATGCCAAGGGACTGGTTACGCAGGACCGCCAGCGCAAGCGCTCCTGGTACGAAGTGCAGAAAATCTTTCGCGCCCCCAAGCAGTGAAGCACACAGGCACAGTGTGCGTTTCTTTGGTGCCTACGCAGCCAGCACGTACGCCGTCCTACTCCGCCTGCGAGCGCGGGACCCGGATGTGTCACCGAAATGCTATTGACGCGTGGCTCCCGATTTATGTTGTATGCTGTATTATGTTGAAGTACTGAGCCGGCGCCTGACGGGGCTTGTGTCCGCCAGCACTTATGCATCCTGTTGTCCCCAAGGCGAAGGCTCCGAGAGTCCCGGAGGGAATCCTAAAGCTGTGCCCGGTCAGGCCAACGGAGCCGCGGGTGCTCAAAATCCTCGCGGAAATCGAGGAGATGCTGCAGGAGAAGCATGCGGCCTCGGAGTGCGCGCGGCGCGCGGCACTCTCGGAGTCGCGGCTCTATCATCTGTTCAAAGCGGCCACCGGCTGGACGCTGCGCGATTACGCTTCTGGCGTTAGGCTGGAGGTCGGCCGGCAACTCTTGGCATCGTCGTCTCTATCAATTAAGGAGATCGCGGCACAAGTCGGAATAACTCCCACCCATTTTTCCCGCGCTTTCAAAGCCGCGTTTGGCCGCCCGCCCCGCGCGTACCGCTTGGGAGCACGCGGAAGCCTTCGAAGCGATCGGCGGCTTGTGGCACAGCATCCCAGATTGTGAGTGCGCCGTTTGATTTGCCTCAATGCGGACAGCGGACTCCTCTATGGCGGCTGACGCTAAGAAATAGCGGCTCAGGCCAAGAAATTCCTCTGGACTCGCCCCGCCACGCGTGAGAACTTGTTCAGCCAATCCTGACAAATGGGGAGGGACCATGCGGCTCTTAACTAAGCGTCAAGTGCTATCCAAGCCACCGTCCGCAGTGCTGATTCTGCTGATCGCCGCCGTGGCGGGTTTGTTTGCTGCGGCGCAAGACCCACTGCGCGGCTGGAAGGTCAACGCAAAAACTGGCGCGCTGGCGCTGGTGGCGGTCGAGGAGTCTCCAAGGGAGATCACATTCCTCTTCAGGAACGTCTCGGGGAGAATGATCACGGGTTGGGCCTTCTCGTTCGGCGCTGACGATCAACGCCGTCGCACGGACTACAGGGAGCGCTTCGGGGGCGCTACGGAGGGCCTCGCGCCTGGAGAGGTGGACCGGCTAAGCATCGGCAGTCAGGAGGTCTCCGAATACACCGAGCGTGCGGTGGAAACCTCGGCGGTCATTTTCGCGGACGGCGGCAGCGAGGGTTCACCGGATCTTCTCAGCAACATGAACTACTGGCGACTCGGCTGGATGCTGGAGACCGAGCGCGTCAAGCGCGTGCTAAACGCTGATGGCGCCCGCAAGGCGCAAATGGATGACGCGAATCTGGCGATACTCATTCAGAAGATCGGCACATTGCCGGAGTCCCCGGCCGAGGCTGTCGCCTCGGTGCAGGAAGAGCGGCTCCCGGGAGTTGCCGTCGCCGAGATCCGGCGAGCCGACTCACAAAGCCTCAGGCATTTCCTTTCAGGGGTCCGTGAGGCGAGGGAACGAGGGGTGCGGAAACTTGAGCAACTGGGAAGCCTTCCTGTGCTGTCGAGCGAGCCGAAGACACGCAGCAGGGCCTCTGTCTTTTCGCGTCTGCGGCAGGAGTATGAAGGGCTCAGCGCGAAGTACCGTGCCTACTGTGAGCACACGCGAGGAGGTACACGGCAATGATCGCCAAGCAGAGGAGAAAGCGGGCCGTGCCCTACCTTGCTGTCGGCGTGGCGGTGCTTGCCGCCTGCACGTCTTCGTTGCCTGCGCAGACAGGATGCATGCCGTCCTGGTGGGAATCTGGCCTGTACCTGAGTAATCCTTGCGGCCAGACGGGCGAGGTGCCCTGCGGCAACGAGATTTACAAGAGCCTGTACTACAACGTCCGTTTCCCCGATGGGTACTCGAACAACCCGTATTTGGGGGCACGTGGCCGAGCGGACAGCCCGTACACCTGTGTAGCCGGTGTCGCAGTGCCGCAAAGAGCCACGGAGTGTTGGCCAAGGTTCCTACAGCCCACCAGCGGTCCGGGCTGGTTCACGGCCGCGGCCTGG
>JAPKYU010000515.1 GCA_026394175.1 Acidobacteriota bacterium
ATCGCCTCCTACGTCGGCCTGGGACAGGTGTGGGAATGCGCGGTGGGGTACGACATGCGGCGGCCGGCAGCCGCGGAGATGGCCGAGATGCGCGGCCTGGTCGCGGAAGCCATGCGGCAGGGCGCGCTGGGACTGGCCGACTCCCTCATCACCCCGCCGTCTTCGGCCGCCACCCGGCAGGAGATCCTGGACCTGGTGCGCGTGGCGAAAAAGCACGGCGGGATTTACTGCACGCACATTCGCACCGAGGGCATCGGGATTTTCGACGCGCTCGAGGAGGCCATCGAGATCGGCCGGTCGGCCGGCGCGCCGGTCGAGGTGCTGCACCTGAAGATCGCCGACCGCGCGTTGTGGGGACGCATGAACGAGGTGGTGGCGCAGATCGAGCGGGCGCGCGCTTCGGGCGTGCGCATCTCGGCCAACGTCTATCCCTACTTCGCGGGCCAGAACAACCTGTCCGCCATCATCCCGCCCTGGGCGCAGGATGGCGGAACGCCCCGCATGCTGGAGCGGCTGCGTGACCCCGCGGCCCGCGCCCGCATGAAGCGCGAGATTCTCGAGGGCCTGCCCGGCTGGTACAACCACTACACCGCCACCGGCGGCTGGGAAGGGATGCTGCTGGTGGCGCTCAAGAATCCGCGCAACCGGCCCTTCCAGGGGCGGCGCATGAGCGAGCTGATCGCGGCGCGGGGCGGCGACCCGGTCGAGGTGCTGTTCGACGTGCTCCTGGAGGAGAACGGCTCGGTGCCCTGCGTCTACTTCCATCATCGCGAGGAAGACATGCAGTTGGCGCTGCGGCAGCCGTGGTGCTCGGTGGCCTCCGACGGTTTGGCCGTGCGTCCCGAAGGCCCGCTGGGCGCTGAAACCCTGCACCCGCGCTCCTACGGCACCTTCGCGCGGGTGCTCGGCCGCTACGTTCGCGAGCTGAAGCTGCTCTCGCTGGAAGAGGCGGTGCGCAAGATGACGTCGCTGAACGCCGAGAAAATCGGAGTCCGGGACCGCGGCGTGATCCGCACGGGAATGCGCGCCGACCTGGTGGTATTCGATCCGGCCACCGTTGCCGACCGCGCCACCTACGAGAAGCCGCACCAGTACGCGGCCGGCATCCACCACGTGCTGGTCAATGGGAAAGTGGTGCTGGAAAACGGCGAGGACACCGGCCAACTCCCCGGCCGGGTGTTGATCCACGGCGTAACCGAGCCTTAGCCGCAGATTCCGCAGATTGCACAGATTCAGACTCTGCTAATCCGTGTAATCTGCGAAATCTGCGGCTCCCATCTCCATGACCGTGCGCAGTTGACAGTCCGGCATTTCTCCGATAGATTTAAAGATTGTGGGAATCGAGAGGTTTTTCGGTCCGGTTGCCAGCCGGACCCCGTGCCTGGGCATCACGGACGTCGCGAAACAGACTCGAGAGAGCGCGTTTCGCCCTTTGTTTTTGCGTTGAGAGCATGAGCCAACGGTCGTCAGGGGTACGCGCGTGACCGCGGCCTTCAACACAGCCACCCGCTCGGCATTCCACTCGCTTTGCAGGCGCGGGTTCCCCCGCCGCCGGACTCATGGAGGACCACGCCGATGAGAAGCAACGAAGGCCGGTTGACCGACAGTGCCGTGCAACCGTCTTCCGAATCGACCAGCGGCCTGCTGCAGGAACTGGTCGCTCACCTGCGCGAAAACCGCACCCAGTTGCGTGAAGACTGGGCCCGCCGGATCACCGAATCGCGGCTGCTGACGGCCATGACCCGGGAAGAGATTTTCGCCGAGGCCACCGCGGTCTATGACAATTACGTGACGGTGCTGGAAACCGGGAGCGTGGAGGCCCTGGAAGCCTATGCGCGCGACCTGTCGGAACGCATCATCCCGCGCGGCGTGGAAGTCCACGAGTTGCTGGGCATCGTGCTGCTGCTGCGCGACGTGCTGGCCCGCTCGCTGTTCGTGAAGTACCAGTCGAAGTTGCCGCTGCTGAGCCGCGTGCTGGACGTCTACGAACCGGCCGCCAACGGGATCGCGACGACGGTGGCCGTGGGTTTCGTGCAGGAACGCGAGCGCATCATCCGGCAGCAGCAGGAGGCCATCCGGGAGCTCTCCACCCCGGTGCTCCAGGTGCGCGAACGCCTGCTCATCCTGCCCATCATCGGGGTGATCGACCCGCAGCGCGCCCGGCAGATTACCGAGCAACTGCTGCGCGGCATCCGCGCCAACCGCGCCAAGGTGGTGGTCATCGACATCACCGGCGTGCCCACGGTGGACTCCACCGTGGCCAACCACATGGTGCAGACCGTGGATGCCTCGCGGCTGATGGGGGCCACCGTGATTGTCACCGGACTGTCGTCGGAGATCGCCCAGACCCTGGTGACCATCGGCGTGGACCTGAGCAGGATGCGGACCGTGGGAGACCTGCAGGGAGGAATTGAGGAGGCTGAACGGTTACTGGGCTACAAGGTCATCCGGGAAGAAACCGGGGAAGAACCAGAAGAAGAACCCGAGGCGACGATATAAGCCATGCTAGTTCCGATTCTAAAGCAGGGTGATTTCCTGATCGCCACCATCCAGTCGGCGCTGACCGACGACGATCTGCTGCGACTGCGCGATGACCTGGCCGAACAGGTGGGCCGCTACCGCTCACGCGGGGTGATCGTGGATGTGACGGTGCTGGACGTCATGGATTCGTTTGCCGCCCGCACCTTGCGGGCCCTGGCACACATGGTGGGCCTGCGCGGGGCGCGAACGGTGATCGTGGGCATCCAGCCGGAAGTGGCGTTCGCCATGGTACAACTGGGTTTGACCCTGGGCGACGTCGAGACGGCCCTGGACCTGGAAGAAGGACTGGAGTTGCTGCACAAACGCACCAAGCGGAGCGCCAGTCGTGGCCGGTGAAGTTCATGTCGTTATTAGTGAACAAGGTGGCTATCGTGGGCGATGAGATTCATGTCCCCATCAGTTCCGATGCGGATATCGTGATCGCCCGGCAGCAGGGCCGCGCCCTGGCGGAGCGCATCGGCTTCACCGGGAGCAGCCTGGCCGTTGTCGCCACTGCGATCTCCGAGGTAGCCCGCAACATCATCGAGTACGCCAAGCGCGGCGAGATCGTCCTGAAACCCGTCAACCAGGGCGGGCGCCAGGGCCTCACGGTCATGGCCCGCGATCAAGGGCCGGGTATCCCGGACATCGCCCTGGCCATGCAGGACGGCTATTCCACGGCCAAAGGCCTGGGCCTGGGCCTGCCTGGGGCGCGCCGGCTGATGGACGAATTCGAGATCATCTCCAAGGTGGGCCGGGGCACCACCGTCACCATGAAAAAGTGGGTTCGATGACTGAGGAGGTATCCTCAGGGGTGCGCCTGGAATGGGGCGCCGCCTCACAGACCCTGCGCGGAGAAACCGTCTGCGGGGATGCCTGGCTGGTGCAGCCCTTCGCCGGCGGCACGCTGGCGGCGGCCATCGACGGGTTGGGCCACGGCGAAGAGGCGGCCTACGCCGCCGGCACCGCCCGCGCGCTTCTCCAGGAACATCCCCACGAACCGCTGGCGGCGCTGTTTCGGCGCTGCCACGCGGCGCTGCAGACCACCCGCGGCGCCGTCATCAGCCTGGCCTGCTTCCGCGCCGCGGGCCTGGAATGGGTGGGCGTCGGCAACGTCGAGGGCCTGCTGTTGCGCGCCGGCCCGGGGCTCGAACCGGCCAGCGAATCCATCATGCTTCATTCCGGCCTGGTGGGAATGAACCTGCCCACCCTGCACCTGTCCCTCTCCGCCCTGGCTCCCGGCGACACCCTGATTCTGACCACCGACGGAATCCGCAACGATTTCCCTCGCAGATTAGTCTTATCTGACAGGCCCCAGCAAGCCGCCGAGCGCATCTGTGCCCGCTATGCCAAGGGCACCGACGACGCGCTGGTGCTTGTTGTTCGCTACCTGGGCCCCAGTTGAGAGATGCCAGGTTTCAGGTGCCAGGGGTGTCAGGGGAGTGCGTCACCTGTTTGCTGAGACCTGGCGCCTGACAAACCGAGGTATCTGCGAAGTTACAGAATGGACCCAGCAACAGAGCCGCGAGCGTCAGCGAGCGGGTGCTGGCGCAGCGCTGGGTTGGCCTTGCGGGGCACCCGCTCGCTGATCCCGCATGGCGGGACGGCTCTGTTGGCGCGAATGGAGTTTTGCAGGCCCCTCACCTGACACCTGATTGTGGCAGACCACCCTGAGAACCTCGCGGAGCGATACACGGCCGAGCTACGCAAGTACCTGGCCGAAGCCGGTGAAGCGCCGCTTCGTTCGGCGTACGAGCTGGGCCGGCGCGCGTTCGCCGAAGGGTTGGGTGTGCTGGAAATGGCGGCCACGCATCACGACGCGCTGGCCACCATCGCCGCGGAATTGCGGCCCGCGGAGCGGGCGCAGGCGGCCGCCTGGGCTGCCGCCTTCTTCACCGAAAGCCTGTCGCCCTTCGAAATGGCGCTGCGCGGTTTTCAGGAAGCCAACGCCGCCCTGCGCCGCAACGTGGAAGACCTGAGCGCGGCTGAGCGCGAGCTGAGCGCCCGAAACCAGAGGCTGGCTGAAGCCCATCGCGCCGTCGAAGCCGGGCGGCGGCGCTACCGGGAGCTGTTCGAGTTCGCTCCCGACGGCTACGTGGTCACCGATCTGGAGGGCGTGATTCAGGAAGCGAACAACTCAGCCGCGCTCCTGTTCCGCGCGCCCCAGGACAGCCTGGCCGGGACTCCTCTTCTGCTCTTTGTGGCCGGCGAAGATCATGCGGCGTTCCGGGAATTGCTGGCGCAGTTACAGAACAGCCATCCAGAGAAACTGGACAACTGGGAAATCCGCATGCAGCCCCGCGGCAGCCCTGCCTTTCCGGCGGCGATCACGGTGGCGGTGGTGCGCGAGCATGACTCCCGGCCGGCCGGTTTGCGCTGGCTGCTGCGGGACATGACCGAGCGCAAGCGCGCGGAGGAAGAGCGCGCGCGCCTGCTGGTGCGGGAGCGGGTGGCCGACGCCGAGCAGCAAGCCGCCCGCCGCCTGGAGTTTCTGGCCGAAGCCAGCCGTCTGCTGGCTGCTTCGCTGGACTATGAAAAGAGCTTTGCCGCGGTGGCGCGGCTGGCCGTGCCCTCCCTGGCGGATTGGTGCTTTGTTTACCTGGTGGAACACGACGGCGCGGTCCGCCGGCTTCCGCCCGCGCATTCCGATGCGGCGCAGGCGGAACTCGCCGGGAGCTCCGTTTGTTCTTATGCGCGGGGCGGCCCGCTGCCTGGTTGCGTGGCCCAGGTCCTGGCGACGGGGCGGCCGGAGATGCTGCCCGACATTACCCCGGAGTGGCTCGACGACCACTGCGGCGACCGCGAGGTGTTCCGGCAGATCGGCGTGCGGTCGGCCCTGACCGTCCCACTGGCCACCGAAGGCACAACGGTAGGCGCCATCACCTTCGCCATGGCCGAATCCGGCCGGTGCTACTCCGATGTCGATCTTTCCCTGGCCGAGGACCTCGCCCACCGGTGCAGCCTGGCGCTGGAGAACGCCCGCCTCTACCGCGAAATGATCGCCGAACGGGACAAGGCGGAAAAGGCCAGCCGGGCCAAAGACGAGTTCGTGGCCATCCTCAGCCACGAGCTCCGCAATCCCCTGATGCCCATCCTGGGCTGGACGCGCGTCTTGAAGAGCCAGAAGGCTCTGACGCAGGACCCGCTGATCAGCGAAGGCATCAAATCGCTGGAGCGCAACGCCCACAACATCGAGCGCATCGTTTCCGACTGCCTGGACGTGGCCCGCATCTCCGAGCGCAAGATCAAGCTCCAACGGGAACTGGTGGACCTGAACCAGGTGGCGGAGGCTTCCATCGAGGCGGTCCGGGAAATGGCCCAGGCCAAGGGGCTAAAATTCCTGGTCCAGCTCGCCCCGGCGACCCTGCGGGTGTGGGGCGACCGGACGCGCCTGCTACTGGTGGTGATGAACCTGCTGACCAACGCCGTCAAATACACCGAGGCCGGCGGCCTGGTCTGGATCAGTTCCCATTCACTCCACGACGCCGCCATCCTGGAAGTTCGGGACACCGGCATCGGG
>JAPKYU010000641.1 GCA_026394175.1 Acidobacteriota bacterium
AAGGACCCCAAGGCCATCCGCCAGATCCCCGACCTGACCGGTCTGAAGAGGACCGAGGTGATCATCCAGAAGTCGCACCGCTACGGCTATGACCACGCGGTCCGCAACGTGGGCGTGAAGATGCTGGAGGTGGAAACGCGCGAGGAACTGCTGGCGGCAGCGAGCGACCGCACGGCCATGATGTTGTTCTTCAACGCCAACGACCCGAGGGGACGCATCCACGCCGAGGAGTTTGTGGCCCTTGCCAAGAAACTCGGCGTGCCCACGCTCAACGACGCAGCCGCCGATACGCCGCCGCCCGAGCGGCTCACGATGTACACAAAAATGGGCTTCGACCTGGTGGCTTTCAGCGGCGGCAAAGGGCTCCGTGGGCCGCAGTGCTCCGGCCTGCTGCTGGGCCGCAAGGACCTGGTCGAAGCCGCCTTCCTCAACGGCAGTCCTTTTTCCGATTCCATCGGCCGCGGCGCAAAAGTCGGCAAGGAGGAAATTGTCGGCCTGCTCACGGCCCTCGAGCTGTTTTTGAAGCGCAAGCAGGCCGCCGAATGGGCCGAGTGGGAGCGCCGGGTCAAGTACATCGCCGACACGGTAGCCAAAGTGCCGGGGGTGACGGCGGAGCGCGAGGTGCCGGAAATCGCCAACCAGGTGCCACACCTGGCGATCCGCTGGGATCCGAGCAAGGTGCGGCTGACGAACCGCCAGGTCGCGCTCGAGTTGCGAGAAGGGAATCCGCGAATCGAATTGCGGCCCGGCAGCGACCACGAGGTGACGCCGCCGCTGCTGCACGTGGGCGTGTGGATGATGCAGCCGGGCGAGCACGTGGTGCTGGCCCGCCGCCTGCGCGAGGTCTTAGAAAAGGGCGCGCGCGGATAATGGGAGAAAGTGGCCTGGGCAATGGACGGCGTACTCGTTATAGACAAGCCGGCGGGAATCACCTCGCACGACGCGGTGATGAAAGCTCGGAAGACCCTGGGAATCCGGCGCATCGGCCACCTGGGAACGCTGGATCCGCTGGCCACCGGGGTGTTGCCGCTGGTGGTGGGGCGCGCGACCCGGCTGGCCCAGTTCTTCCGCAACCGCCACAAGACTTATGAAGGCGTCATGCGGCTGGGGTTCGCCACCGACACCTATGACCGGACCGGCGTGGCGACGACTCCGGAAGTCGAGCCGCAAACAGACCGCGCCGAATTGGAAACGGTATTTCGCGAGCTGAGCGGCGAGTACGACCAGCAGCCGCCGCCGGTCTCGGCCAAGAAGATCGGCGGCGTCGAAGCCTACAAGCTGGTCCGCCGCCACCAGGAGGTCGAGCTTCCGCCCGTGCACGTCGAGGTAAGCGAGTTCACGCTGCTCGAGTGGCAGCCGCCGCTGGCCCGGTTCCTGGTGCACTGCTCGGGCGGAACCTATGTTCGCTCGCTGGTGCATGATGCGGGCCGGCGGCTGGGTTGCGGCGCTCATCTGGCTGAGCTGCGGCGGCGGGCCTCGGGCGAGTTCACCGAGAAGGAAGCCATTACGCTCGAGCGGTTAAGCGAGTTGCAGGCCGCCGGGCGGGCCAGTGAGGCGCTGGCGCCCGCCGAGAAGTTGCTGCCCGAGTTCCCGCCCTACAAGATTCCCGCGGCCATCGTGGAGGCGGTCTTGCACGGCCGTGATTTCCGTACCTTCCCGCCCCTGAACTGGCCGCGCCTCAAGGTGTTGGCGCCGGACGGGCGCCTGCTGGCCATCGCCGAGCGTTCTGGCGGCGGCTTTTACCATCCCTCGATCGTCCTCTGAACCACAAAGGCAGCATAGTGACTCGTAATGCGCTTCATGGCTTTGTGCTGACTTCAGGTCTGATCGCGCGCCACGTTTGTCTTGCTTGCGAGTTCGTAAAGGCTCACGTCGCGGTGGAAGCGGAGCATGGCCACCACCAGGCTCAGCAGCACCGGACCCAGCAGGAACCCAATCACGCCGAACAGGTGCAGGCCGCCGACGACGCCCAGCAGTGCGGCCACCGGATGCAACTGCGAGCGGCCGGCAATCAGCCGGGGCTTGATGATGTTATCGACATTCATGACCAGCACGCTGCCGTAGATCAACAGGCCGATGCCGCCCACCTTGTCTCCGGCCGCCAGCCGCGCAATCGCCAGCGGCAGCCACACGATCGTCGATCCGGCAAAAGGGATCATGGAAGCGATTAAGGTGAGGAAGCTCCAGAACAGCACATTGGGCACATGGAAGATGGCGTAACCGATGGCCGCCAGCAGCGCCTGAGCCGCCGCCGTGACCAACTGGCCGTACAGCACTCCGCTGAGTGTCTGCTGCAGGTCTCTCACCAGCAGCGGCTTCACCTCCTCCTGTAAGGGAAGAAGCAACACAAAGTCGCGCCATACCTGCTTGCCGTCGCGAAGAACGTAGAACAGCGTGTAGAGCATGACAAACAGGCCGAGAGCCGTATTGCCAACCGCGCCGATGATGGACGGCGCCGCGCGCAGGGCAGCGTCCCGCACACGCGCCAGGTAGATCCCCAGGTTCTCGGAGAGCGGAACGTGCCGGTTCAGTGTCCGGTCGAGCCACTGGTTGATCTTGGCTGCCGCGTGGCTGAGGTCCGCGGCCTTCAGAGCGTTCGGGATTTCATCGGCCACCTGGACAACAACCAGCAGGACGGGCAGCGCCAACGCGAACAGCACCAGCAGGACCAGCGCCACCGCCCGCAGATCCGGCGAGCTGATGGCGCGGCCCAGGCGCTCATGAATTGGCAGCAGCAAGTAACCGAGGATCATCGACACCATCACCGGCACGAACACCGGAACCAGCATCACGGCCGACAATACGGCCAGCAGCGACAACAGGACGTAGAAAGCGACACGTTTCGTCATGGCCAATCCCCTTGACAAACTCCAACCGCAGCGGCTGGAACGGCGACCCCCTTGGCGGGCTCGCCAGTTCAATCCCCGCCCGGCGCAAATGGCGGTCTAAAGACCGCCGCTACAAGTTGCTGCACCAGCGGGCGGCGCCGAGTCCCCCAGTTCCAGCCGATCGACGGATTCGCAGAGAACCGCCCGCTTCTTGATACTGCCAGTATAAAGGCTGGAGCAGGTCAGATTGCGGATTGCGAATTTCAAACCGGCGCCGGCCGGCAATCCGAAATCCGCAATTGAAACGC
>JAPKYU010000205.1 GCA_026394175.1 Acidobacteriota bacterium
TCAACAAGAACGTGCTGGCCGAAATCGGCGGCTTCGGCGGCCTGTTCCGGCTGCCCCGCCGCCGCTGGCGCGATCCCGTGTTGGTCTCCAGTTGCGATGGGGTGGGCACCAAGCTGAAAGTGGCCTTCCTGGCGGGCAGGCACGACACCGTCGGCGCCGACCTGGTGAACCATTGCGTCAACGATATCGCGGTGGAAGGCGCCGAGCCGCTCTTTTTCCTTGATTATCTGGCCACCGGCCGCCTCCGGCCCGATACGGTTGAGCAGATAGTCGCCGGGCTTTCGGCTGCCTGCCGCGCCAACGGCTGCGCGCTGGTGGGCGGAGAAACGGCGGAGATGCCCGGCTTCTATGCCGAGGGCGAGTACGACTTGGCCGGCTTCATCGTGGGCATCGTGGAGCGACGCGGAATTTTGGACGGCAGCGGCGTGCGCGCCGGCGACTTGCTTTTGGGCCTGCCTTCCACCGGCCTGCACACCAATGGCTACTCGCTGGCCCGCAAGCTGCTGTTCGAGCAGGCGGGCCTGGGCGTGGATTCGCGCGTTCCGGAGCTGCAGAAGACGCTCGGCGAAGAACTGCTGCGCGTGCATCGCAGCTACCTGAAGCCGCTGCGCGCCCTGCAGCAGAAAGGCCTGCTGTCAGCCGCCGCTCACATCACGGGCGGCGGGTTCCCGGGCAACATACCCCGCGTCTTGCCGAAGAAGCTGCGGGCGCGCATCCGCGTGAATTCCTGGCCCGTTCCGCCGATTTTCCGGTATCTTCAAGAGCTTGGCTCAGTGCCGCAGGAAGAGATGCTGCGGACCTTTAACATGGGAATCGGCCTGGTGCTCATCGTCCCGTTCGCGAAGTACCGCGAGGCGGCCGCGGTGTTGGGCCGGCTGCGCGAGCAGCGTTACGCGATAGGGGAGGTTGTGAAGGGCCGCCGCGGAGTGGAGTATTCTTAGGTGTTAGGTGCTAGGTTTTAGGTGCTAGGGTTGTGGAACAGGCATTCCCGCCGCTCCCTGGCCCCTAACACCTAACACCTAACACCTAACACCTGCCATGAAGAAGCTCGGAATACTACTGAGTGGCCGGGGGTCGAATTTCGAAGCCATCGCCGACAACGTTGCCGCCGGAAAGATCAACGCGGAAATCGCGGCGGTGATCAGCAACCGCGCCGACGCGCCGGGCCTCGAGCGCGCCCGCCAGCGCGGCCTGCCGGCCCTGTGCCTTCCTTCCAAGGGCCTGGAGCGCGAGGCCTACGACCGCCAGGTGGTGGCGGCCCTCAAGGAGCGCCAGGTGGATCTGGTCTGCCTGGCCGGCTTCATGCGCCTGCTCAGCTCTTACTTCATCCGCGAGTTCCCGAACCGCATCCTGAATATCCATCCGGCGCTGCTGCCGGCCTTCCTGGGCCTGGAAGCCCAGCACCAGGCCTGGGAATACGGCGTGAAGGTGAGCGGCTGCACGGTGCATTTCGTGGACGAGCACCTGGACCACGGGCCGATCATCGTGCAGACCTCGGTGCCGGTGATGAACGACGATACGCCCGAGACACTGGCCGCGCGTATTCTGAAAGAAGAGCACCGGATTTATTCCGAGGCCATTAACCTGGTGTTGAACGATTGCATTCGCATCGAGGGCCGCCGTGTCATCCTTAAATAACCACAAAGCCACAACAGAGCCGCGAGCGTTAGCGAGCGGGTGCTCACGCAGCGCCACGTTTGCCTCGCGGGGCGCCCGCTCCCTTACGGTCGCGGCTCTGTTGGCTTTGTGCCTTTGTGGTTTGGGTTGTGCGCGGAACATCAAGCTGAAGCCGCTGCCGGCGGCCAAGGGCGGCAGCGCCACGGTGAAAGTCGAGCTGACCTACAACCGCAACGACCAGGTGACCATCAAGCTGCAGGCCCCCGCGCCCGCCGCCTACGGCCCCGAGTTCACCGCTTACGTGGCCTGGGTGACCGCACCCGACGGCAAGCACGCCACCAACGTGGGCCGCATCCGGGTGGAAGGCGGCAAGGGGCAATTGGTGACCATCACGCCGCTTCGCAAGTTCCGGCTGTTCCTCACCGTGGAAAAGGAAGGGGACGTGATGCAGCCCGGCCCGCAGGTGGTCTACGAAGCTCCGAAGGAAATAGAATGGTAGCTCCCAGCTTTTCTTTATGACCATTGAGGAGCAGCTAGAGTATCTGAAGAAAGGCGCGAACGAGATCATCCGCGAGGATGAATTGCGGGCGCGCCTGGAGCGCAGCGCGCTGGAGAAGCGCCCGCTGCGCGTCAAAGCGGGGTTCGACCCCACCTCGCCCGACCTGCACCTGGGCCACACGGTGCTCATCCGCAAGCTGAAGCACTTCCAGGACCTGGGGCACACGGCGATTTTCCTGGTGGGCGATTTCACGGCCCTGATCGGCGACCCCAGCGGCCGCAACGTCACCCGGCCGCCCATGACGCCCGCGGAGGTGAAGGCCAACGCCCGCACTTACCTGGCGCAGGTCTTCAAGATCCTGGACGAAAGCCGCACCGTGGTCGATTACAACAGCAAGTGGCTGGGCGCGCTGCGGAGCGAGGACTGGGTCCGGCTCTGCTCGCGTTACACGGTGGCGCGGATGCTGGAGCGCGACGATTTCGCCAACCGCTACAAGTCCGGCCAGCCCATCGCCGTCCACGAGCTGCTGTACCCGATGGCGCAGGCCTACGACTCGGTGGCGCTCGAGGCCGACGTCGAGCTGGGCGGCACCGACCAGAAGTTCAACCTCCTGGTGGGCCGCGATATCCAGCGCGAGTACGGCCAGGAGCCGCAGATCGTGCTCACCACGCCCATCCTCGAGGGGCTGGACGGCGTGCAGAAAATGTCGAAGTCGCTGGGCAACACCATCGGCATCACCGAGGCGCCTTCGGAGATGTTCGGCAAGCTGATGTCGATTTCCGACGATTTGATGTGGCGCTACTACGAACTGCTGACCGACATGAGCCTGCCGGAGATCCAGGCGCTGCGGGCGGCCGTGGAGCGCGGCGAGCGCCATCCCATGGACGTGAAGATGGAGCTGGGGCGGCGGATCGTCACCGATTTCCACTCGCCGGCCGCCGCCGAGGCCGCCATCGACGAGTTCACCCGCGTCTTCCGCCGCCAGGAACTCCCCACCGACGTGGAAACCGTAACCATCTCCGTTTCCGAAGTGGACGATCAGCCTGGCATGATAAGGTTGGGGCCGGTGATGTGGCCCATAAAGGTGGACAAGCTTCTTGTGAAGATAGGCTTGGCGGATTCGGTCACCGACGCCGCTCGCAAGCGTAAAGCTGGAAGCGTATACATTGGGGGACAACGCCGCACCGAACTGTTCTACGACGTCCTAGGTGCTGGGGATGCCGACCTTCCATTGGAGCTGCTGATCCAAGTCGGGAAACGATCCAAGAAAGTTGTATTAGCACGAAAGTGAAGATTGGGCACAGATAAACGCAGATGCACGCAGATTTCCGATCTGCGTTTATCTGCGTTCATCTGCGTCCCATTTCCTTAATCTGTGCAATCGGCGAAATCTGCGGCTCGTCTTCCATGCAACGGGCAATCGTACTGGCGAACGGGGCGGCCGGGCGCGGCCATAACCAGCGGCGAATGACGCGCGTGGAGCGGGTTTGCGCCGAGTTGGGCGTGGAAGTGGTGCGCACCGGGTCGGCCGAGGAGACCCGCCAGCAAGCCCGCCGCGCCGCCGAGCAGGGCTATACGCGCGTGATTGCCGCCGGCGGCGACGGCACCGTCCACTGGGTGCTCAATGGTCTGGCCGGTACCGGCGCCGCGCTCGGTATTATTCCGCTGGGCAGCGGCAACGACATGGCTGTGAACCTCGGCATTCCACTCGATGTGGAAGCAGCCACGCGCGTGGCCGTCGGCGGCACGGTCCGCCGCGCCGATCTTGGCCTGTTGAAGGTCCAAGGTCCAAGGTCCAAGGTCCAAGGTCAGGAAGCGGGAGCCAGCAAACCGACCTTGGACCAGTTCTTCGGCTGCATCGCCAGCTTTGGCCTGGACTCGCACGCCAACCGCATTGCCAACCGGCACCAGCGCCTGCACGGCACCCTGATCTACATCTATGCCCTGCTCCGCAGCCTGATCGAGTACCGCGTGCCGCAGGTGACGATCCGAGGCGACATCGGGGAGTTCTCCGGCGCAATGATGCTCGTGGCGGCGGCCAACGCGCCCAGCTACGGGGGAGGCATGCGGCTGGCTCCGCACGCCCAGATGGCCGACGGCATGCTGGATCTGTGCGTGGTCTCGAACATGTCACGCCTGAAACTGTTGCGGTGTTTCCCAGAAGTGTATTTCGGAACACACCTGCGGCATCGGGAGATCACCTGCCTGCGGACCGCCCGCTTTCGCCTGGAGGCCGACCGGCCCCTGGAGGTTTTCGCCGACGGCGAATACCTGGGCCTGACGCCCGCCGAGGTGGAAGTCCTGCCCGGCGCGCTGGCCTTCGTGGCTCCGAAATGATCCGCTAAGTGCCCCCGACCGGGGGCTAGTTTTTGGCGCCTCAACCCGCGCGGGAGTCGGGGACATCATCGTCTTCGCGGAAGGGCACGAACCCCTTCTTGCCGGTGAGGACCTCCAGTTTGCGACCCATCTGGATCAGGCCCTGTTTCTGGAAGCCTGCGGCGGTGTGGAGAATGTCGCCCGGCTGGCCAATCAGGAAGACGGTCGGCACGACCTGGATGCCATAGGCATTGGAGGTGGGGTAGCTCCGGGTATCGTCCAGCAACACCGGCATGCCCAGCCGGTACTCGTTGATGAACTCGCGTGTTTCTCCGCGGTCGTCCTGGGAGATGGCCCAGATGTGCGCCTTGGTATCGCGGAAGTGCCGGTAGAAGCGGTCGAGGAAGGGAAAAGTAAACTGGCAGACCGGGCAACTGGATTTAAAAAAAGCCAGCAGCACCGGTCCCTGCTTGAGGGCTTCGGCCAGCGAATACTGCTTCTCGTCCATGCCAGGCAGGCTGAAGTCCGCTGCCTGCGCGCCTGCTTGTAGAGCGGCCATGACAAAGCCCCTTTCCACACGACGGCCCCGAGAGCCGCCTCTAGGCGATTACATACAACCGGCTGCCGCCGAGTTCAAGCGGAATCGCCTGCTGCCTGTTTACTGACTCGGCATCCCGGCGCAGTCTCTCCCTACTGCTTGCTGCCTACTGCTCACGGAGGCGCCGCTCCAGCGCCTGTGCGGCGATCAGCACGGGATCCCAGACCGGGGCGAACGGCGGAGCATAGCTGAGGTCCAGGGCGGCAAGCTGCGCGGCACTCATCCGGGCGTGCAGGGCGGTGGCCACAACGTCGATGCGCTTGGCGACGCCGTCAGCGCCGGCCATCTGGCCGCCCATCAACCGCCCGGTGTTCCGTTCCGCCAGCAGTTTCACGCGGATGTTGGTTCCACCGAAATACTGCGGCCGGTTGGGGTGCTCGACAATGGCGGTGACGAAGCGGTAGCCGGCCGCGTGCGCCTCGCTTTCCGACAGTCCGGTGCGGGCACACTCCAGGTCGAAAACCCGCACTGCGGCGGTGCCCACGATGCCGGGGAAACGGGCGTGGCCGCCGGCTGCGTTCTCTCCGGCCACCCGGCCCTGCTTGTTGGCCGTTGTCCCCAACGGCATGTAAACGGGGCGGCCGGTGACCAGGTGAAAGCTGTGGGCGCAGTCGCCGGCCGCGAACACGCCCGGCAGGCTGGTTTGCAGGCGGTCATCGACTCCAATCGAGCCGGCCGGCCCCAGGGCCAGGCCCGCCGATGCCGCCAGGTCCGCGCAGGGAACCACGCCGGCCGCCACCAGCACCAGGTCGGTATCATAGCGGCCGCCGCCGGAAACCACCTGCCGGACCGCGCCGTCGCCGGAGATGGCCTGAGCCGGGTTTTGCTTCAGCAGCGTTACTCCGTGCCGCGCCAGTTCCCCTTCGACCAGTTCCGTGATCTCGGCGTCGAACCCCTCCAGCACTTCGTCGCGATCGTGGAAGACAATGACTTCCAGACCGCGGCGGCGAAGGGCCTCGGCATACTCCAGGCCGATGTAGCCGCCGCCAAGAATGGCGGCGCGTGCGGCCCGGTGGGAGCCGGCCCCCGCGGAGCGGCCCTCGATAAACGCCATCAACGACCGCGCGCCCTCCAGGTTGTTGGCCTGGAAAACGCCGGGCAGGTCGATCCCGGGAATCTGCGGCCATTGCGGCCGTGCCCCGGTGGCGATCACCAGGCGGTCGTAGGGAAAGGACTGTTCCTTTCGGGTCTCCGCATGGACGGCGCGGACGCGGCGCCGCCCCGGCTCGATTTCCGCCGCCCGCGTCCCGGTCAGCACCTCGATGTTGCGGTGCTGCCGAAAAAAGTCAGGAGAGTAAACGAACAACTGCTCAGCCGAGCGCACCTGCCCGCCCACCAGGTACGGCAGCCCGCAAGCGCCGTACGAAACGTCGGGGCCTTGCTCAAGCACGGTGATCTCAAGCCGCGGATCGATTCTCCGCGCGCGGCTGGCCGCGCTGAGCCCCGCCGCCACTCCTCCGATGACCAGGAGCCGGTTGGTGTACATTCTCTGGTTTTCGCTCACCCCTTCTCAGTCCTGCACCTCAAGGCGGAGAACTGCCCCGCCCACAGACGCCGCCCCACTAGATATACACGCATTCAGGGAGTCATTGCGAAGAATTTGGGAGTGGCGGAGATTGCGGGCAATGGCGGGCTGCCGCGATGCAACGCGGGCCGGCAAAATGTATCTGTATAAACGACCACAGCCAATCGCATGCCGATTCCCCCCGGACCGGCCTCCCGAGTGGCAGCGTCGCCTTCGTGCCAACTGATGCCCGCATACAGGCGCATCCGCAACGGCACAATGGTGCGGAGGTCACATTTTGATTGGTACGGCGGTACCGTTACCGAGCGTCCTCCCGCATCGGCCGCGCACCGCGCGGTAGCCGCGTGCCGGCCCGGAGGTGTAAGATAGACGCAATGCCGATCTACGAATATCTTTGCCGCACTTGTAACGCGAGATTTGAGAAGCTGATTCTGGGACGCCACATCGATTCGCCCATCGCCTGCCCGCGGTGCGGGAAGGCCGAGACTGAACAACTGCTCTCCACATTCGCGGTCAGCACCACCAACAGTTCTTGCCCCGGGACGCCCGGTCCCGGTTGCGTGTCATCGAGCGGGCGATTCAGTTGAGCCCGCTGATGGATTCCCGCCGTGCGCGGGAACAGCAAGAAGGCTGTAGGCTGTGGGCGAGCGGGGCTGCCTTCTGCCTTCTGCCTTCTGCCTTCTGCCTTCTGCCTCCTGCCTTCTGCCTTCTGCCTTCTGCCTACTGCTTACTGCCTTTCACTACGGGCCGCTTTGCTGGTATTGTGAGAGTCACGGATGCCGAGCCTCGTCAGGGGAACGGCGGGTGAGGCAATTCTTCGGCAAGGAGCGCTGCCGTGATCAACCGACGTGATTTTCTGCGGGCTCTGGGAACTCTACCGGCCGCGGTGCAGCTTTACGGGCTGGCGCCGGGCGAACTGAAGTACCGCAAGCTGGGGCGGACGGGCCGCATGGTGGTCCCCTTCGCCTTGGGCGGCCAGGCTTCGCTGCAGTGGACCGGGCCGAACATCGATCCGGCCGACATCATCGTGCGCGTCGTGGAGCTGGGCGTGAATTACCTGGACACGGCGAATGCCTACGGGCCGAGCCAGGCCAACTACGGCGAAGCGTTCCGCCGGCTGAACCTGGTTCCCGGCGCCCCCAACTACAACAGCAGCCTGCGCGAGCGCCTTTACCTCGCCACCAAGACCACGCGGCGCTACGCGCTGGACCGCTCCGGCTCCGGCCTTACGGCCGTGGACGAGCTGAAGCGCTCGCTCACCACCATCTTCGGGGACGGCAAGGGCGCCATTCCCGAGGGCGCTTACCTGAATGCCATCCAGATCCATAACCTGCAAGCCATGGAGCAGGTGCAGCAGATCTGGGAGAACTTCGAGCGCCGCGGCGAGAAGGGCGTGGAGCGGCTGGGGGCGCTGGCCGGCCTGCTGGACTACCGCGACGGCACCAACGTCACCGGCCTGAATCCGGAGCGCCGCCGCTGGGTGCGGCATATCGGCGTCACCGGCCACCTGGCCTCGCCGGTGCTGATGAACGCCATCCAGCGCGATAAGGAAAAGATCCTGGATACGCTGCTGGTGGCGCTGAACGCCAACGACCGCCGCTACCTGTGCCACCAGCACAACGTGATCCCGCTGGCCAAGGCGCGGGATATGGGCATCATCGCCATGAAGGTGTTCGCCGACGGCGTGTTCTATGGCAAGCAGCCGCGCTTCTCCCGCACGCCCGAGGACGTGATCCTGACCGTTGGGCAACCCGGAAAAGCAGCGCCGGCCGACTTGCTGCGCTACCCGCTGTCGATCCCGGGCGTGACCTGCGCCATCGTCGGCATCGGGCACATCGACCGCAAGGAGCCACAGGCCGACCAGGCGCTGGCCAACCTGGCGGCGTCGCAGGGCGACATGGCCTCGCCGGCCGAGATGCGCCGCATCGCGGAACAGGTCGCCGCCCTGCACGGCACCGAAACCAACTACTTTCAGGAAAAATTCCGCGGGCTGGTGCAGCCGGCCGAGGTGCGAGTGGAGCGCGACGACACCCGCATCATCGTCCGCTGGAACACGGCGCTGGCCGGCGCCGAGCCCATCGAGTCCTACCAGATCTTGGCCGGCGACAAGCTGGTTTCCACCGTTCCCTATCAGCCGCAGACGACGCTGGAGCCGCTGTCGGCCACGGTGCCGGCAGCGAAAATCGGCGACGCGCCGGTGCGCGTAGTCGCGGTAGAAGCGCCGGGCAGCCGTCCGCGCGGTTGAGGCCGCTCATCACAGCGCCGGGTGGCGACGGGCATTCCGTCCTGCCTACTGCTTACTGCCTGCTGCTTACTGCCTTCTGCCTCCCGGCTTCCGGGCCAGCGCGAAAACGTGATTGGCCAGCAGATCAGCTCCCGGCCTGCGGTTCAGCCAACAGTCGAGATAGCGCCAGGGAAAGAACAGCCAGCCGGCCGCCGCATAGGCAGCCTTTCCGGCTCTTCCTCCGCCAAACAGAAGCTTGACGTATTCCAGGAGAAAGGTGAGAAGGGTGGCGGTGGGGCCGGTGCGCGCGCCGGTCGCCAGGATTTCGAAGCCCAGGCCGGCGAGCCAATGGCCCAAACCTGCCTGCGTCCACCGCCTGTAATCCGCCGGATAGGCGTGATACGGGTGACAGAACGGCGCCACCACGTGCAACAGCCCGCCCGGCTTCAGCACGCGAAGCGCCTCGCGCGCCAGCGATTCGGGCGCTTCCACGTGTTCCAAAACCGCGTCGCACTCGATGGCATCCAGCGCTTCCTCGGCCAAGGGCAGGCGCTCAGCGTTGGCCACCAGATCGACGCCCGGGAACAGACCGATGTCGAGATTGAAGAAACCGGGCACGGCGCGGCCGCCGCCGCCCAGATACAGGTTCAGCGAGCCCGGCGGACAGGGAAGCGCCGGCTCGGCGGCATCGGCGGCCATTTGGGCGGCCTCATCGCCGGACGCGG
>JAPKYU010000467.1 GCA_026394175.1 Acidobacteriota bacterium
GGCTGTGGGCTGCAGGCTCAGGCAGCGGGCGATGATCTCATATAGCCCACAGCCTACAGCCTACAGCCTACAGCCTACAGCCTAAAGAAGAGGGAAGCATGAAGTGGTCAACGGTAGTGGCGGTTGCTTTGATGATACCGGGACTGGCGCTGGGCGAAGCGCAGCCGGCGCCCCAAGCCCTACCGGCGCCAGGCGCGCCGCGCGCGCCCCGAGTTGCGCGCGCCGCGCGCCCGCGGGCGGCGGAGCAGGCCCCGGCCGCGCCCGGCGTCGTCTCGCGCCAGGGCAACAACTGGGTGGAAGAGGTCACGGGCAGCGCGCCCGCCGCGCCACGCATCCGCATCGTGGCCGATGTCGGCGCCATCGAGCTGCGTGGCGCTGAACAGCGCGAGGTGGTGTACCGGGTGCGCAGGCGTGTTCCCGCTTCCAGCGAGGAAAACGCCCGGCGGATTTTCGCCATGCAACCGGTGCGCGCCGAGCGGCATGGCGACGTGCTGGTGCTGACCATCGAGCCGCCCCGCGGCCGCGCGCTTCCGGCCGATTACCAGGTGACGGTTCCGCGAGGCACCTCGCTGGCCGAACTGGAAACGCGCGCCGGCCTCATTTCGGTGCGGGACCTGGATGGCAGCATCCGCGCCGGGACCGCCGGCGGCGCCATTGACGTGGACAACATCGGCGGCGCGGTGCGCGTCGAGACTATCGGCGGCGCCATCACCATCGGCGCGGTGAAGGGGAAGGTGGAAGCGGAAACCGCGGGCGGCGCCATCAAGCTGGTCTCCGCCGGCGGCGATGTTCGCCTGGTCAGCCAGTTCGGGGAAATCGAGGTCGGACGGGCCGGCGGGTCCGTGCGGGTCGAGACCGCGGGCGGCGGCATCCGCATCGGCACGGTCGCCGGCGACGTGTTCGCCGAGACGGCCGGAGGCAACATCACGGTGGGCGAGGCGGGCAAAGTCACGGTGGCCACCGCCGCCGGCAACATCCGCGTCGATCACGCCCGCTTGCTGCTGCGGGCCGAGAGCGCCGCCGGCAGCATCCACCTGGGCCGCTGCGCCGGGCCGGTCCGCGCCGAAACCGCCGCCGGCAGCATCCAGGCGGTGATCGCCGCCAGCCGCGGGGCCTGGGCCGAGTCGCTGCTGGAAACCGCCGTGGGCGACATCTCGGTGCTGGTCCCGCGCGACCTGGCCATGACCATTCGCGCCGCCGTGCAAATGGCCGGCGGCCAGCACCGCATTTCCACCGACTTTCCGCTGACCCAGCGCGGCGGGCAAGGGCCGGGGCCCCGCGAGATTTCCGCGGAAGGAGCAATCAACGGCGGGGGCGCACCCCTCCGCCTGCGGACCGTATCCGGCAACATTGAAATCAGGAGTCAAAAATGAATACCAGGCACAAGCTGCAACTGATGGCTATTGTCCTTGCCGTGCTGCTGGTCCTGCCCTGCCTGGCGCTGGCCGCGCCCGGCTGGCTGGGTGTCAGTACGGCCGACGTCACCTCCGACAGGCTCTCCTCGCTCAAGTTAAAGGAGGAGCGGGGCGTCGAAATCCTCAACGTCATCGCGGACAGCCCGGCGGCCAAGGCCGGCCTCAAGGAGCACGACGTGATCCTGGAGGTGAATGGCACGCGGGTGGACAGCGTCGAGCAACTGCAGCGCATGGTGCGGGAGCTGCCGGCGGGCCGCACCGTACCGCTGCTCATCAGCCGCGACGGTAACACCCAGACCGTGCCGGTCAAGCTCGGCGAGAGGTCGCAGTACCAGGGCCGCCTCGGCGACCGCGACTTTGTCTTCCGGATGCCCGAGTTCCGGATGCCGGACATTCGCATCCCCAGCCCGAACGTCCAGGCATTCTCGCTGACCCAGGGCGCGCGCCTGGGCATCGATGTGGAGCCGCTGGGCAAGCAACTGGCCGAGTATTTCGGGGCGCCCGGCGGGGAAGGCCTACTGGTTCGCTCCGTGGACCGCGACAGCCCGGCGGAGAAGGCGGGAATCAAGGCCGGTGATGTGATGGTGAAGATCGACGGCCGGAAGGCGAGCGATACCGGCGACATCCGCTCGCTGCTGCGCGACACCCGCGAGAAGCGCACCTTCCCGGTTCAGCTCATCCGCAACAAGAAAGAAATAACGGTGAATGTGACCGTGGAGCCGCCGGAGCGCTCGCGCGTTCGCACTCGCATCGGCGGAGAGAGGCTGTAAGTTCGAGGCTGGATGCCGGAGACTGGAGGCTGGAGGGCCGGCCTACAGTCTCCAGCCTCCGGTCTCCATACGTCAGGTCTGCTGGCGTGCGCGCAGGCGCGCCGCTTTGCCCTTCAATTTCCGCAGGTAGTAGAGCTTGGCCCGCCGCACCCGGCCGCTGCGCACCACATCGATCCGGTCGATCACCTTGGAATGGACCGGGAAAATGCGCTCGACCCCCTGGCCGAAGCTGATCTTCCGCACCGTAAAGGTCCGGCCCATGCCCTTGTTCTTGATGGCGATGACGGTGCCCTCGAAGGCCTGGAGGCGTTCCTTGTCGCCTTCCTTGATTTTGACGTGAACGCGCACGGTGTCGCCCGGCCGAAACTCCGGCAGATCTTTGCGCATCTGCTGCTGGTCAATCTTCTCAATGGGATTCATGCCCGTTTACTCTCCTCATTAATTTCGAGTAGCAACACGCGGTCCTCGGTGGTCAGCGTGACGCGCTCCAGAAGTTCTGGGCGGTTGCGTACCGTTTTTTCCAAGGCCTTCTTGCGGCGCCAGCGCCGCACCTGCTGGTGATGGCCCGACAGCAGCACCTCCGGCGCCGCCAGGCCGCGGAACTCCGCCGGCCGGGTGTAATGCGGGCAGTCCAGAATGTCCATGGCCGCGCCGCCGAACGACTCGCGCACCGCCGACAGTTCATGCCCCAGCGCGCCCGGAAGCAGGCGGCTGACGGCATCGACGACCACGGCGGCCGGCAGCTCGCCGCCGGTGAGCACGTAATCG
>JAPKYU010000142.1 GCA_026394175.1 Acidobacteriota bacterium
CGGCTTGAAAGACATCGTCGACGAACTCGTCCCGGGCTATCCGATCAGAGTGTCTATGAGTCGCGTCGTCTAGCTCAATGGCGAGGAGTGGCTTCATCGATCGTGGATCGCAGGCCAGGAAGTCCACGTGCTTCTGGATGATGCGATTGTAGAATGCTCGATTCTTATCTGGGCGTGACACAAAGAACACGTCGGCAAGCCTAACTTTAGGGCAGATGGTTGCTTGTGTGGAAAGCACCGACAGCAAGACTCGGTAAAGGGAGGCCTCAGCTTGGGAGAGGAAGTCGTCACGTACCCGGTAGGGGAGAGGCCCAACTGGCGCTGATGGCCGTAGGCCTAGCAGGCGGAGGAGAGCGGCGAGGCATCCAGGATTGCGGTTTGCGGTGGAAGGCATGTTGCCCCCTGAAGCATGATGGGAGAAGGCGGGCGAACGGATTGCGTGCGTTGTGCGCGGCCTAACGGGCTCGAGCTTAGCGGCGCGGCGTGGCTAGCTGCACAACCACACAACGGTCGATTTGCCTGCGAGCAAGTCTGCGTTCCACGTGCGGCGGAAGCCGCGTCCGCTATAGCGAGTTGTTGGGCGGATCATCAAATCGGCAATCCCGGAATGATACGACCCTTCACCCTTTGCCTGTAATCCAAGTAGAGCTGTCCCCCGCGAGGACTGTTCCGCCAACAATCCAAGTCCATACCCCCATCTCGAAACGAGGTTGAACGCAAAACGGCAAGACAAGGATGATGCGGGAGGAATCGCATATCATGATTGTGGCAAATCCCATGACGGGATTGTGACCCAGCCTTGTTCCGCTTACCATGACGGCACCGATGAGAAGGCCAAACATGGCGATGAATGCCCAGAAGAAGGGATTCGTGAGCATGAACATGGGATACCTCCTCACAGAAGACTCTCGATCCGCCCAACGGCATCGAACTGTGCCGCGCGGCGTGGCGGCTGGATGAATTGCTGGCAAGTGCGCGGGCCCCCCTGCGGCGGAAGCCGCGTCGGCACTAGTACTACTTTGTTACATGGTCTGGGCCGTCCCTGGAGCGGATGGCCGTGTCAAGCACCTGCAGGAAGAACTGGTCGGTGACGACTTGCCTTCGGAGGTGGAGACTGGTCCGCCCGGGTGGGGGGAAAAACCCGCCGACCTGGGAAGGCGGGTCGTCTCTGGCCTGCGCGGCTTGGTTTGTGGCGCACGGTCCCTTTGTTCAGTTGGGTGTCGTAGGTCTGGCGCACGCCCAGGTACGAATGAGCGAGCATGACCAGGGCCACATGGCGATGAAATCCTGTCCACAAGCGCCCCTCGTAGTCATCTAGCCCCAGTTCGCCCTTGGCGTCCTGGTAGAAGCGCTCGATCACCCAGCGCAGGTGGGCCAGACCGACCAGATCCTCCAGGCGCTGGCGATCCAGCCCCCAGGCGAAGTAACCCGCCCTGGCGGGCTGGGCCAGGGTACTTGGCCTCCCCCGGGTGCCCTCGCAACGGTCGTTCGCCGATCAGCCAGCCCGCCTGCGGCCGGTGCCTCCCGCGCGGACCGGTGCGGTAGACGAACCCCAGAGGCGGGTTCCGGGGCCGCACCCGGGCAAACCGCTTGGCCAGAGCCCCCTTGGTCCCTTCCCGCCAGGTGATCCGCTTCCAGGCCTTCTCGGGCAGGTCAGCCAGCAGGGCCAGGGCCGTCATCGCCGGGATGCGTTGCTCCAGGCCGGGGGTCTTGCGCGGTCGGCCACGTCCCGGGTACGGCGGGGACGGCCCATCGCCCGCGTCCGCCTCCACCGCGCTGGCGCGGCGAAAGGTCAGGGTCGAAATCACCCCAACAACATATGGCAATCCCCGCTTCTGCAGGCCATCCAGAAAATCAGGCTGGTCCCCGTACCCCGCATCCGCCACCACGGCCCGGGTCGGCACGCCTGCCCGCCTGCCCTCGTCGACGAGCCCCAGGGCGATCTGGCCCTTGGTTTCGAACCGGATCGCCCGCGGGATCTTGGCCTTTTGCCGCCGCGCCGGGTCGCCCACCCAGCCCTCCGGCAGGTACAGCTGGGCCGTGATCGGCCAATCGAAGAAGGCGTCGACATAGTGAGAAGTCACCAGCACCTGGCAATTGTCGACCCGCCCCAGGGTCCCAGAATATTGTCGCGCCACCCCCACCGAGTGAATCCCCTTCTTCGGAAACCCGGTATCATCAATGATCTGCACCCCCCGCTCCTTGCTGGCGTACTTGAGCATCTGCCCGATCCGCAGTCGGTCCATCTCCCGCGGCTCCCAACCCGTGTTGGTCAACATCTCCTGGATCCGCTGCGGGCTGGTGCCCGCCACGGCCCGCCCGATGTCCGACACCGTCTTGCGCTTCAGGTCCGCCAGCAAGCCGGTCGTGTAGCGTTCGATCGACTCCCGGCTCTCGGATCGCACGACCAGGTCACTGAAAGGCCTCAGAAACGAGGCCAGGTCGGGCAACGCCTCCCGACCAGCTTTGAGAACGGCCATGGCTCCTCCCGCCCCCCTCCCTGGGCCCAGGCCATTCTACTGCCGATCCTCCAGCCACGCTACTCATCTAACAAAGCAGTACTAGTGAATGGTTAGGCTGTGCCAAGAAAGCGCCGTCCAAGCATTATCGATTGCGTCGGCTTCTCCTTGGCAAGGCTGCGACGACAAGAATCACCAGTGCCAATGGGCCAAACAAGAGCCCGTATAGCTGAAAGACCTGACGCATCACGTCGGGAAGAAGAATGAAGAGGGCGATGCCGATCAACACCAGGAGCGCCAAGTTGAACAGGAACCTCGTGACGAATTGCATCTTGTCTCTCCGGCGGATGGTGTTGACGTTGGAGCTGCGGCAAGAGATGGAAAGACCCGCAGCACAGCCTAACGGCCTCGAACTGTGCCGCGCGGCGTGGCGGGCACGGCTTCTATTC
>JAPKYU010000214.1 GCA_026394175.1 Acidobacteriota bacterium
CGCCGCTGCCCAGTCGGGTAGCCCGCCGCATTGTTCCCAGCCAGCGCCCCCGCGTAATCCGTCACTCTTGCTGAACGGCTGCATCTTCCCAGCCCTCTTCTTCCCTGTAACCCTGCTTCACCAGCCTGGTAGGTCTGGCCCGAACCCAGCTACCGGGGCTCAGCATCTCCCCTCGGCCGTGCGTCCCGCTCAGTCTTCCCGGTTCGGCGTGCTCATCCCCTGCCCGAGCGGCCCCGCGCGCTCTCGCCCCCTCCCCCACTGTCTGAATCGCAGCCCGCCTCCACACCAAATCTTGACACAAGGGCCACAAGGGCCTGACACTCGCTGATAGATCCTGCTCGGCGACTCGTCTGTGGAGCAAGGCCATGTGGCTAGGGGAGTGGTTGCGGCCGCCGCGCCATCTGCTGGCGCTTTTTCTGGCCATCATACTTGCGCCGGCGGTGGCTCTGGGGTGGCTGGCCTGGCGGTCCTTCGAGCAGGATCGCGCCTTGGAAAACCAGCGCGTCCAGGAGCGCCTGGACCACGCCGCCGATCTGGCCGTGGCGGCGCTCCAGCGAAACTTTTCCCGCGCCGAGGAACGCTTGAGCCGCCTGGCAGCGGCGCCGGACCCACAGCTTGCAGCAGCGGCCGAGCAGCAGGCAAGCGAACTGGCCGGCGACGCCCTGCTGGTGGTTTTGCGTACCGGGGAAGTTGAAGCCTATCCGCGCGGCCGCCTCCTGTATTACCCCGTGGCGCCGGCATCCCGGGAGCCAGCGACTGACGTTTTTGCCGCTGGCGAAATCCTCGAATTCCAGCAAAAGGATTACCCCAGGGCCATCGCGGCGTTCCGGGAACTGGCGCGCTCCGGCAACGCAGGGGTACGCGCCGGGGCGTGGTTGCGCCTGGGCCGGTGTTACCGCAAGGCGCGGCAAGCCGACGCCGCTCTGGCATCCTACGCCGAACTGGCCCGCTCCGGCCCCTTTTCCCCCGCAGGGGTCCCCGCGGAGCTCCTGGCGCACCACGCCCGTTGCGGAGTGCTCGAAGAGGCTGGCCGCCTTTCCGAGCTGCAGCGCGAGGCCCAGGCGCTCGACCTCCACCTGCATAACGGCCGCTGGCAACTGACCCGTGCCGTCTATCGCTTCTATGCGGACGAGGCGGCCCGCTGGCTTCATTCCGAAGGCATGTCGGAAGCGCGGCAGGAGGCGCTGGCGCTGGCGGCCGCGGTCGATTCGCTCTGGGAGGAGTGGCAGCGTCTCCGCAGCGCTGAGAGCATTTCCGCCGGACGCCGCAGCCTACGGGTGGAGGGCCGGCCGGTGCTTCTCCTGTGGCCCGCACCTGCGCTGTCGGCGCCTGCCTCGCTTTCGCCGGCGCGCGGTGTATCGCCGCGTCTGGTGGCGCTGGTCGCCGGGCGTCGTCACCTGGCGCAGCCCGCTGGGGCGGGGCTTCGCGGCTTACAGGCCCTGGCCGAGCGCCAAAGCGTGCGGCTGGTCCTGACCGACGCCGAAGGGCATGCGGTTCTGGGTGACTCGACCGCCGCCGGGCAAGCGGCGTGGCGTAAAGCTGCCGATACACAACTGCCCTGGAGCTTGGGAGTGACCAGCGCCAACCCGGGGGTTGAAGCCACCCGGCTTGCCGGCCGTCGCCGCCTGCTGGTTGTGGGCCTGGCGATGATCGTCCTGCTGGTCGTTGCCGGCGGCTATCTGATTGCCCGCGCCGTCAACCGCGAACTGGAGGTGGCCCGGCTGCAGTCCGAGTTCGTCTCGGCGGTATCCCATGAGTTCCGCACGCCACTGGCTTCTTTGCGCCAACTCAGCGAGCTTCTGGCCGACGGCCGGGTGCCCAACGAGCAGCGCCGCCAGGAGTACTACCAGGGACTGCTGCGCGCCGGCGGGCGACTGCAGCGCCTGGTCGAGGGCCTTCTCGATTTTGGGCGCATGGAAGCCGGCGTACAGCAATACCGCTTCCGCCGGCTGAATACCGCCGCCGTGCTGCGGACCGTAGCAGAAGAATTCGGCCAGGAGGCCCAGGAGCGGGGCTACCGGCTAGAGATTGCGCTCCCCGATTCCCTGCCCTGTGTGCGCGCCGACGAGGAAGCCTTGAGTCGCGCGCTTTGGAATCTGCTGGACAACGCCGTGAAGTATTCGCCGGAGTGCAAGATGGTTTGGATCGAAGCCTGTTGGGAGAACAGCCGGGTGGCCATCCGGGTGAAGGACAAGGGCCTGGGACTGGCGCCTGATGAGCAGCAGCAAGTGTTCAAGAAGTTTGTCCGGGCGGCCAGCGCCGCGGCGAGCGGAGCGAAAGGCACCGGCATCGGCCTGGCGATGGTGCAGCACATCGTGGCCGCCCATGGCGGTGAAATCCGCCTGGAGAGCCAGCCCGGTGTGGGCAGCACGTTCACCATCTTGCTACCGGGAGTGACGAGTGACAAGTGACCAGTGACGAGTGGCTTGTCACTTGTCACTTGTCACTCGTCACTTGTTACTTGTCACTCGTCACTTGTCACTTCGAGGTTATGGCAATGGCACGCATATTGGTCGTGGAGGACGAACCCATCCTGGCTCGAGGGCTTGAGGACGATCTCAAGCTGGAGGGCTACGAAGTGGAGTTGGCGCGTGACGGCGAAACTGCTGCGCGCCGCGCCCAGGAGCAGCCCTTTGATCTGATCATCCTGGACGTGATGCTCCCTCACAAGGATGGCTTTGAGGTGTGCCGCGAGCTGCGCCGCGCTGGCCTGCGCATGCCGGTGATCATGCTGACCGCCAAGACCCAGGAGTCGGACAAGGTGCTGGGCCTGGAGTTGGGCGCCGACGATTACGTCACCAAGCCTTTCAGCCCCCGAGAGCTGCGGGCCCGGGTGAAAGCTGCGCTGCGCCGTGCCTCGGGCGGCATACCCGAGGCCTATCGCTTCGGCGAAATCGACGTGGACTTCGCCCGTTACGAGGCACGCCGCGCGGGAAAGCTGCTGGATCTGACGCCGCTGGAATTCAAGCTGCTGGCCGCTTTCATCCGCTCGCGGGGCCGGGTACTGCAACGCGACCAGTTGCTCGACGGCGTCTGGGGCCGGGGCACATTCGTCACCGACCGCGTGATCGACACGCACATTACCAACCTGCGCAAGAAACTGGAGCCGGAGCCGGCCCAGCCCCGTTACTTCATCAGCGTGCGCGGTGTGGGCTACCGGTTTGATGGATAACAGATCAGGTGTCGGGTTCCACTGTCTGGAACACCAATTGCCGATAGTGGGTTGCGGATCCGTTATGAGTTTGGGCTCCTATCCCAAAAGTGTAAGGGCGGAGGGTGGTTCAGAAGTGCCTTTCCTTCAATGAATTCGGCCCCTCGCCGAGGAAGGCGACCAGCGCGTTGTTGCCAGGGTCGGCGTGCTTGCGTAGCGGGGCGCAAAAAGCCAGTTGGTGAGTGGCGCTGCTGGCGGGAAGGCGGGGGCGCGAGCCCGAATGCGGGCGAGCCCGCGAAGCGGGCGAAAGAGTAAAGCCCATGGCGCAAGCCGTGGGTATCGGCACCAGCGCCCCAAGAGCCCGCGAAGCGGGCGAAAGAGTGAGGCTCACGCCGTTCGCTGTCCGTGGGAAGTGCGAAGGCGCAGCATCGATTGTGTTGTGCCGCAAAGGGAGCCCTTTCCACAACCGAAGAATCGCCGCTCCGGGCTTGCATCTTTCGCCCGCTTCGCGGGCTGGGTGAGCGCCTGCAACTGGTTCCCACGGCTTGCGCCATGAGCTTTATTCTTTCGCCCGCTTCGCGGGCTGTCGCTACACTTTTGGGAGAGGAACCTGAGTTTGGAACTTGGAACTATGGGCTTTGATTACGGTTACAGCAGCGGCACGGAAACTTGCAGCAATCCGCGGTCCGCAATCCCCAATCCGCAATCCTGTCAGGGGCGGCAAATGAAAGCTTTGCAGATTCCTAACAATCCCCCCATTCTTCCTCGGCACAGCCTTGTTAGCCTGTTCGCGAATTGCAGAAAGGAGAAACCTATGAACAACCGGAACAACCGAGCAGGCGCGTTTTTGACGGCACTGCTGGTGGTAGCGCTGATTCCAGCGCTCCAGCGGGCCGCCCAAAAGGGCGATCAGGCCGAGGTGTTGTTGCAGGCCGCCACCAACAAGCAACTCATGGAAGGCAAGCTGGAAGAGGCCATCCAGCTCTACAAGAAAATTCTGACCGGCCGCCCCAGCAACCGCGCGGTGGCCGCGAAAGCGCTGCTGCAAATGGGCCAGTGCTACGAGAAACTGGGCGAGACGCAGGCTCAAGAGGCGCGCAAGGCTTACCAGCGCATCGCGCGCGACTTCGCCGACCAGGCCGAGATTGTGGCGCAGGCGCGGGTGAGGCTGGCGGCACTTGGCGGTCCCGGTGGCGCCGGGGGACTCGTCGCACGCCGGGTTCTCACAGACGCCTCCGGCGTCGGTGAGGTCTTGACCGCGGATGGCAAGTACATCAGCGATATAGACCGGGACACGGGTGACGTGGTCCAGTTCGAAGTTGCCAGCGGACAGACGAGGCGAATCACAAATAGGGGGCCCTGGACCCAGAGCGACAAGTTCCACGACTACCACGTGTTCTCACGCGATGGAAAACAAATCGCATACAACACCGCAGGCCGTACGGCTGCGAAGGACTGGGTCTTTCCAGTGCACATTAGAAATCTGGATGGTTCGGGTCTTCGCACACTTTACAGTGAGAAAGATTATGTCAAACCCCTGGACTGGTCGCCTGACGCAGGGTCCATCCTCGCAGTTCGCGATCATAACAAGGCGATTGAACTAACACTGATCTCGACAGCGGACGGTTCGGAGCGCGTCCTGAGGAGTATTACTTCGGGCTGGTTCAGGGCCAGTTTCTCGCCCGATGGGCGATTTGTCGCGTTCAGTTTGGTGCGTGAGGGCAGCCCTCCCCATGGCGACGTCTTCCTGATGACCGCCGATGGCCGGAATGAGGTGGTTGTTGCCGGGCATCCCGCGGAGGATCAACTGCTGGGATGGACACCGGACGGGAGAAGCCTTGTCTTCCTCAGCGACCGCTCGGGAACGAGGGACATCTGGACCGTCCACATCACCGGGGGGAAGCAGCAAGGAGAACCAGAACTGCTGAAAAAGGACTTCGGCTATGATTCAGAGGTTCTTGGCTTTGCACCCGACGGTTCCCTTTATTACAAGACTTACACCCGT
>JAPKYU010000184.1 GCA_026394175.1 Acidobacteriota bacterium
GGCAAGTTGCTCGACCGCCTGCTGGAGCTGCACGACTTCCCGGTGCCGCAGACGCTGGTGGAGCGGCAGTTGCAGTCGCGGATGGAGCGCACGGCGCGGCAACTGTCGGCCCGCGGGCTGAATCCCGCCCGCAGGGAGCTGGACTGGGGCCGGGTCCGTTCCTCGCATCGTGAGGGCGCCGAGCGCGACGTGCGGGCCGACCTTATCATCGACCGCATCGCCGAGCGCGAAGGCCTCCAGGTGACTGAGGCGGAAGTGCAGCAGGAAACCGAGGAGTTGGTGCGGCAGATCGGCGGCCGCGACCCGGCGGCGGCCCGCGCGCGGTTGACGCGGCAGGGCGTCGCGGATACAATCAAGCATAGACTCCGCACCGACAAAACCCTGGAGTTTATTTACCGCAACGCCAGGAGAATTCCTGTTCGTCCGGGTCCGGAGGCGAAAGCCTGAGGCGCCGGCGGAGGTTCGCAAGTAAATGAATTGGAAGGGCTTCCCTGAGTCTCACGGCGCTCTGATCCCCATGGTGGTGGAGCAGACCAGCCGCGGCGAGCGCGCCTATGACATCTACTCCCGGTTGCTGCGCGACAACATCATTTTCATCGGCACGCCCATCGATGACAACATCGCCAACGTGGTGACCGCGCAGTTGCTGTTCCTGGAAGCCAACGACTCGGAGCGCGACATTTCGCTGTATATCAACAGCCCCGGCGGTTCGATCACCGCCGGCATGGCGGTTTATGACACCATGCAGTTCATCCGGCCCGATGTCACCACCATTTGCATCGGGCAGGCCGCTTCCATGGGTGCCTTGCTGCTGGCGGCGGGGAAAAAAGGGAAGCGCTTTGCGCTGCCCAACTCCCGAGTGTTGATCCACCAGCCTTCGATGGGGGGCTTGTCCGGCCAGGCCACTGATATCGATATCCAGGCGCGCGAGATCCTGCGCATGCGCGAGATCACCAACGAGTTGCTGGCCAAGCACACCGAGCAGAACCTGGCGAAAGTCGAGCGGGATGTGGAGCGCGACTTCATTATGACCGCGCAGCAGGCGAAGGATTACGGCATCATCGACGAGATTATTTTCAAGCACCGCTAGCTCAGGAGTGCGGAATTCGGAGTGCGGGATGCGGAGTGTGGAGCCCAGGTATTCCGCACTCGAGAGAACGGGGATGACAAAGGGGATGTGGCTGCGTCTATGTCATTGTGGGGGCTAGAATACTAAATGAGGGGAATTCCAGGGCCCGGTAAGGCGGTTTCCCTATTGGGCGCTGGCCAGGTGATCAGGTAGATTGCTGGTGGCAGACCCGGGGTCGAAGAGTCTGGTGGATGCTCGTTGCCGCCGGTGCTTGTCAGGCGGCGCCGTCCGGGGTATTGGTGGTTGTGATCCCAGGGCCCTGGTAGCCGAGCAGAAGGAGCAATCGTGGTGAAGAGAGCCGGATCGGACGAGACCCTGAGGTGTTCGTTCTGCCACAAGACCCAAGACGTCGTCGGGAAACTCATTTCCTCGCCCAGCGATTATCCCCGAGCTTACATCTGTGATGAGTGCGTGGCCGTCTGCAATTCGATCCTGGAAGAGGACCGGGTTGATCAGCCGCTGGCCAAACCGCAGCAACTGCCCAAGCCGCAGGAGGTCAAGGAATTCCTGGACAGCTACGTAATCGGCCAGGACAAGACCAAGAAGAAGCTGGCCGTCGCCGTCTATAACCATTACAAGCGCATCCAGTTGGCGCGCCAGCGGCAGTCCGAGGTGGAGCTGACCAAGTCCAACATCCTGCTGATCGGCCCCACCGGCACCGGCAAGACCTTGCTGGCGCAGACGCTGGCCCGGCAACTGGAGGTGCCGTTCGCCATCGTCGATGCCACTACGCTGACCGAGGCCGGTTACGTGGGCGAGGACGTGGAGAACATCATCCTGCGCCTGCTGCAGAACGCCGAGGGAGACGTGCAGCGCACCCAGCAGGGCATCATTTACATCGACGAAATCGACAAAATCTGCCGCAAGGACGAGAACCCCTCGATCACCCGCGACGTGTCGGGCGAGGGGGTGCAACAGGCGTTGCTGAAGATCCTGGAGGGGACGGTGGCCAACGTGCCGCCGCAGGGCGGCCGCAAGCATCCCCACCAGGAGTTCACCCCCGTCGATACCACCAACATCCTGTTCATCTGCGGCGGAGCGTTTATCGGCCTGGAGAAGGTGATCGGGCGGCGTATCGGGGCCAAGTCGCTGGGTTTCCGCGCCGCCTCGGAAACCGCCGAGCCGGAGAAGGTGGGCGTCAGCGGGCGCCGCGAGATCGAGTTGCTGGAGAAGGTCCAGCCCATGGACCTGATCCGCTACGGGCTCATCCCCGAATTCGTGGGGCGCGTCCCGGTCGTCGCCGTGCTCCAGGAACTGGACAAGCAGGCCCTGATCGAAATCCTGACCAGGCCCAAGAACGCCATTGTCAAGCAGTACCAGAAGCTGTTCGAATTCGAGGGGGTGCGGCTGAAGTTCGACGAGGCGGCCATCGACGCCATCGCCACCATGGCTCAGGAGCGCCGCGTCGGCGCCCGCGGCCTGCGCATGATCCTGGAAGACCTGATGTTGGAGCTCATGTATCACCTTCCCTCCTACAAGAAGCTCCGCGAGTTCACCGTCACCAAGGAAATGGTGGAATCCCGCGAGATCAATGTGCCAAACTATTTGGAGAAGGTAGGATAATTAGGCTGCAGCCCGCAGCCTGCTTTTATGCCCAGCACTCGTGAAAGAATCGAAACCCGTCGCCTGCCGATGATGCCCATCCGGGACGTGGTCATCTTCCCGCACATGATGACTCCGTTCGTGGTGGGGCGCGAAACATCGGTGCGGGCCCTGGAAGAAGCACTGGCCGCCGACAAGAAGATTTTCCTGGCCACGCAGCACGACGCCTCCGTGGACGAGCCCAAGCCCAACGAGATTTACCCGGTGGGCACCGTGGCTAATATCGTCCAGAGCGTGAAGCTGCCGGACGGCAACATCAAGGTGCTGGTGGAGGGGATGGAGCGCGGCCGCGTGGTCACGGTGAGCGACGAGGAAGGGTTTTTCCGCGCCATCGTGCGCACCGTTTCCTATCGCATCGAGCCCAACCCGCAAATGGAAGCGCTGGTCAACCGCGTCACCTCGCTGTTCGAGCAGTACGTCAAGCTGAGCCAGACCCTCAATTACGAAACCATGATCGCGGCCGTCCGCGTGGATGACCCGGGCAAGCTGTCGGACACCATCGCCGCCAACCTGCAACTCGCCATCGAGGAGAAGCAGGAGATCCTCGAGATCTTCGATCCGCAGGACCGCCTGCAGCGCGTGGCCGAGGTGCTGGACATCGAAATTGAGAAGCTGAACGTGGACCGCAACATCCAGGGCAGCGTCAAGCGCCAGATGGAGCGGGCCCAGAAGGAGTACTACCTCAACGAGAAGATCAAGGCCATCCAGAAGGAGCTGGGCCGCGGCGAGAAGAGCGAGCTGGACGAGCTCAAGAAAAAGATTGACGCCGCCGGCATGACCAAGGAGGCGCAGGAAAAAGCCACCCAGGAGCTGAAGAAGCTGGAGCTGATGCCCCCCATGTCGGCCGAATCCACCGTCTCCCGCAATTACCTGGACTGGCTGCTGGCCGTGCCCTGGAAGAAGAAGACCAAGGAAACCCGGGACATGGGGCGGGCCGAGCGGGTGCTGGAAGAAGATCACTACGGGCTGGAAAAGATCAAGGAGCGCATCCTGGAGTTCCTGGCCGTGCACCGGCTGGTGAAGAAGCCGCGCGGCTCCATCCTGTGCTTCGTGGGTCCGCCGGGCGTCGGCAAGACCTCCCTGGGCATGTCCATCGCCCGTGCCACCGGCCGCAAGTTCGTCCGCCTGTCGCTGGGCGGCGTGCGCGATGAGGCCGAGATTCGCGGCCACCGCCGCACCTACATCGGCGCCCTTCCCGGCCAGATCATCCAGATGATGAAGAAGGCCGGCACCCGCAACCCGGTGTTCATGCTCGACGAGGTGGACAAGATGAGCATGGACTTCCGCGGCGACCCCTCGGCGGCGCTGCTGGAGGTGCTGGATCCGGAACAGAACTTCATGTTCATGGACCATTACCTGGATGTCGAGTACAACCTCAGCCAGGTGTTT
>JAPKYU010000522.1 GCA_026394175.1 Acidobacteriota bacterium
ACGGCCGCGGCGCGGACGCCGCTGCGCATCGGAACCAGCATCGGCGGCGCCGAAGCGCTGGGGCTCATGCCCGGCACGCCGGATTGCGGCAGGGCCGAGTTTTTGGGCAGAAAGCGGATCTCAAACTCCACCTGGTAGACGGCCGAGTCTCCCGAAACCTGGCCGTTGGCCTTGCGCACCAGCACGCGGTTCTCGGCAATGTTCGCGAACGACTGGTTGATGGTTTGTTCCAGCGACGCGTAGCCGGAATAATTCTGCTGGTCGAAGTAACTCAGAAACTGGCTGACCTGCAGCGATTCATAGGCCCGCGCCAGGGCCTGAATAGCATCGTCCGGCGCCGACCGCCCGACCAGCGACGCCGCTATCACGATGGTGAAGCGGGCGCTGGCCGTTTTGTTCTGCGCCGTCGTCACGGTGAGCGAGCCCTCATAGGAACCGGGCGCCCAATCGTTGGTGCTGACCACCAGCATGGGCTCGCTGCTCTGGAAATTCCGCCTGGGAATCTGCCACTGGAAGCGGCTGAGAGAGCCGGCGCCCGCCGTGGAAAGCCGCCCATCCAGAGTCAGTTGCGCGCCGGCCTCGATCCGTGCGGTTGGGGTCTCGCCCGGGCTGACAGTCCCAGACGTGACCTGCAGTACCGGAGTGGCAACCGGCTGGTCGCCGGCGGTGGTTTCCTGTTGTCCCCGATTCACCTCCGAGCCGCTGGCCTGGCGGGCGCCCGCCGGCGGCTTGCCCTGGTCCACGACCGTCGCCTGGCCGGGGTTCAATACCACCATGCCGGTGACTCGCGGGTCGGAGTTGCGCACCTCGACCTGGCTGCGCGAGTTGGGGTCCGACATGTTCACCACCAGCGTGGAAAACGGGGTCGTGGCCTCGATGTACTCGTCGGTGCCCAGCACACCGCAAATGGCGGTGTTGGTGCGAATCTCGAATTTGGAATCGGGGCGGCTGAGTTTCACCACCTGGGCGCGCACCTGGCCATAGGACAATTGAAGTGAGGACTGTTGTGTGCGTGCGTTGTGCTCGCGCACCAGCAACTCCGATTTCTGGCCGAGGCTGAGGATAGAGCCGTCCTCGAGCTGGGCGCGCATACGGCCGCCATCGCCGGTGACCAGCTTGTCCTCCCAGTAGATCGGCATCTTGTCGGTGGCTGCAACCGGCGTGATCTTGGGCACGATACCCCCGGCGCCGGCGGGACGCGCCGCCGCGGCTGCAGCTTGCGATCGCTGCACCTGCGCGGGCTGAATCTGCCGGGTAACCTGGCCGGCCTTTTTCTGGGCCCACAGGCCGGGGGCCAGGCAAACCACCGCCAAAGCGGCATACAGCAGCTTCCTCGCTATCCGAGTACGCATGAAGGACCTCGCTCTATCAAACTGCGGGAACCCCAAACCCCTGTGTTCGGCGCCTATTGAGCCACGTTTGTAGCACTGGCGGCGGACCCATCAACCGCCGGAAACGCAATTGCTTTGCCCGCCCGTCGGCATAACCGGCAAGCTCCTAGACCGCACCTTGTTTCACATCAGCGGAGCGCTACGTGCGCCAAGACGGGGGGGAGAGTCCCTATTGCTCAGGAACGGGGCGAAGCTACCATAGCCCCGCGCCACTGTCAATGAACCTAAAGACATATCCCCACCCCCCGGCTACCCAGAGGCCCGGACAGCCTTTACTGTGTCACCCCGTCTCCGGGTCCCTCCTCCCCTAAAAAACGAGCCGGGCCCGAGACGTTTCACTGCGGCATCGGGGACTGCCTGGTCCCGCCGGTTTGCGGCGCGCCGATCGGAACCTGCCTCCCAGTTGTCCGATCGTTGGCCTTCACTCCGTGGAGAACGGGGAACGATACCTGCCCGCCTGCTGCCGGCAGGTCAACAAAGCCCAGCAGGAGGCGCTGTCCCGCCCGGAGTCGCAGCCCGCCCAGCCAGGCGGCCGCGATGGTGCCCGGCAGGCGGTTGTCCAGCAACGCGGGCGCTCCCGCGGCGGCGGAAACAAAGCGCAGCGGGGCCTGTGCCGCCAGGCTGGAGTCGCTCCAGCCAAAGGCCAGACTCAGACCGCCCAAATCCACATCCCGATAGGCTGCCAGGTAAACCGCGACGCGCGCCGCGCCGTCGGCGGCGGGTTGCTCGCGCTGGAATTCGACGGCGCCCGCGCCGGACGGCAGGTCCGCCGGTCTGGCCAGCATGGCCAGCAGTCCCGGGGCCATGGTGCTGCAGACCAGGCCCCGCGTGGCTCGTCTCGGTCGCGACGGATCGGCGTTGGTGACCCGCCGCAGCGTGGCGATCAGGTCCAGGTTGTCGAGTACGCCGTCTCCGCCTCGCGTCGCGTTGTCTACCGGATACGAATCCATGGCGTCAAACAGGTCGGCGCAGTTGGGCGGGAGGAAGCCGGGCACGCTGGTGACGGCGCGGAGAGCCAGGATCAGGTCGGGGTTGTCGAGCGAGTCATCGCCGAACAGGCCTGAGTCGTTGCCGCCGGCCGGCGCTGCGTCCCCCACCAGGTAGCTGCCCGCCGGATGGACGGTGAACGGCATGCCGGCCGACGTTCCGCCGCCCGGGGCCGGATTCACCGCGGTGACCAGGAACATGCCGGCTGTGGCGGCATCCGTGTCGCTGATTTGCGCCGTCAGTTGCGTGCCACTGCCGTACGTCGTCGACCGCGCGCTGCCCGCCCACTGCACCGTGGATCCGCTAATGAAGTTCACGCCGCTGACGGTCAGCAGGAACCCGCCCGAGCCAGCCGCCCGTTCCACCGGATCGATCGAGGTGATGAGGGGCACCGGGTTGGCCACGATCGTAGTCTTAACGGTGGCCGTGTTGTTGCTCGTGTCCGGGTCCGGCTCGTTGCCGCTGACGGTGGCCGTGTTGGTCACCTCGCCGGATACGGCCGGCTGCGTCACCAGCGTGATGGTGGTGGGGGCGGCCCCGCCGA
>JAPKYU010000672.1 GCA_026394175.1 Acidobacteriota bacterium
ACCGCGGCGGGCGGCGCCCGCACCTGCGCCAGCGCCACCTTCCTTTATAACGGCGTTCCGCTGGCCGACGCCGATCCGCCCAGCACCCTGCTCGCCCCCGGCACAACTTCGCTGGCCTTCTCGGTGCGTTCTCTGCAACCCACCTCGTGCGGTTACTCGCTGGGCACGGCGGCCGAGTACCTGAAGATGGCCCCGTTCGATGCCGGGCAAGGAACCACGGTCCACCAGACAACGTTCAAGGGCCTCTCAGGCGACACCACCCAGGTTAACAAGGTGTATGTGCGCTGCGCCTCGGAGCCGGCCTACGCGCTGGAGCTGCTGTATCGCAGCCTGCCCCGCGTCAACCCGCAGTTTCCACGCACCGGAAACCTCTGGGGATCGTCCAACCTGGTGCCCAAGGGGCTGGAATACGCTTCCCGCATCGACCTGTATCTCGGCGCCAGCCTCACGCCCGCCCAGATCAGGGCGCTGCGCGCGCTCAACCCCAATATCCTGGTCCTGACCAGCATCAACACGGTCGAGAATTTTGGGCTGCCCGACGACTACTACCTGAAGGACATCCGCGGGAAAAAGATCGAGGTGTGGCCGGGCACCTTCCGCCTGAACCTCACCAAGCCTTACGTGGCCGAGCACCAGGCCCAATACGCCTACCAGAGGATCGTGGACAGCGGGCTGATGTTCGACGGCTGCTTCTTCGACAACTTTTTCACCAACCAATCGTGGCTGAAAAGCGACATCTACGGGAACCGGGTGCAGCTTGACGCCAATGAAGACGGCCTCGAGGACAACGCGGCGTGGCTCGACGCGGAGTGGAAGAAAGGCGTTTACAACGAGCTGGAGATGTGGCGGAAGCTGATGCCGAACGCGCTGGCCTCCGGGCACCTGCCGCGCCCGCCGCAAACCGAATTCAGCGGCATCTTCAACGGCGACAGCATCGGTTTCATGACCGCCGACGTGCTGGAAGGCAAGAGGCCGTTTCAGGACCTCTGGGATGCCTATCACCAGTGGTGGGAGATTGGCCGCCAGCCGGTGATCACCATGGTGGAATCGTCGCCGCAGGACCAAATCGCCTACGGCTACGACTACGAGCCGCAGCGGAAGATGCCCGCCTCGACACTGGAGTTCGCCCGCACCTGGTACCCCAACGTGCGCTTCGGCCTGGCCTTCACGCTGCTGAACGACGGCTTCTTCGCCCACGAGCTGGGCGACACCATGCACGGCCAGGACTGGTGGTACGACGAGCTGGATTTCAAGCTCGGCTACCCGCTGGGGCCGGCCCAGCGCGTGCCGGTCGCCACGGTCTCGACGGCCAATGGAATCGAGAACGGCGGCTTCGAGGAGCCGTTCGGCAGCACCTGGCGGCTGACCCTGAACACCTCGGTTGGCGCCGCGGCCGTGATCAGCCGCGACACCGGCGAGAAAGCCGCGGGGACGGCCTCGGCCCGCGTCACCATTCAATCCGCCGGCCAGGGCATCGACTGGCACATCGATTTCAACCAGCCCAACCGTTCGCTGCTCCGGGGCAGGCGCTACGACCTGACATTCTGGGCGAGGGCCAATGAGCCGCGCTCCATCAGTCTGGCATCGCAGAAGGGCAGTCCCGATTGGCGCAACTATGGCTTGTCGCGCCAGGTGGCCATCGGCACCGCCTGGAAGCAGTACACGGTCACGTTCGAAGCCAACGAAACGGCTTCGGACGCGCGGATTCAGTTTTTCGCCGGCGCCCGGACGGGCGACGTCTGGCTCGACGATGTGCGCCTGGTCGAGCACCCCGCCGACGTCTTTCGCCGCGATTTCACGTACGGCATGGCCTTGCTGAACGGCACGAAACAGCGGCAGGTGATTACGGTAGGGCCGGGCTACAACCGCATCGTGGGGCAGCAAGCGCCCCGTTATCAGTACATCGTCGATGATCTCGCGCCCGATTTCTCATTCACGGGCAACTGGCGCGAAGTGACCTACGACAGCGACGAATGGAAGGCCGCCGGCCCGTTCTACCACGACTGGGGCCCGTCGTGCCATC
>JAPKYU010000561.1 GCA_026394175.1 Acidobacteriota bacterium
GCGGCCCTGGTGGCGGCCCGTCCCGCGGGCTAGTAACCGCCGGCATCCGCTCGTAGGTTAACATAGAACGGTCTGCTCACCGTTCACGGCGAAAGTATGGTTGACGCACCAATCTTTCTCCGGAAGGGAGCAGACCGTAACATGAAACATCTCGGACTCGACGTGCACACCAACTGGACCGTGCTGGCGTGGGTGGATGCGGAATCCGGCGAGATCGCCGATCCCTATCGCCTCGACAACACCGAGCTCCTGGCCCACCTGGCCGAGCTGCTGGCGGACGGCGGCCGCGTGGCCCTCGAGACGGGCAGCCGCAGTATCTTTCTCGCTCGCCAGCTCAAATCCTTGGAGCTGGACGTGCTGGTGGTGGACGCCGCCCGCCTCCAGCCCTATCTCGCGGCCCGCCGCACGGCCAAAACCGATCGCAACGATGCGCTCTCGATGGCCCAGCTTCTGGCCAGCGGCGAGCTCGACGCCCTGGCGGTGTACGTGCCCGACGAATACACCGAGGAGCTGCGCAACCTGACGCGCACGCGCCTGCACTTTTCCGGGCAGGCCACGGCGACGAGCAATACCTTGCGCAGCCTGGTGCGCAGCCAGGGCCGGGACTTCCCCGGCGTGCTGAGCACCAAGCGCACGCAACGCTGGCTCGACGAGTGGGAGCCCACGCTCTCGGAGCACAACCGCCTGGCCGTCCAGGAGCTGCGTCAGGCCTGGGCTGAAGCCCAGGCCCGGCTGAAACGCTTGGACGCAGCCTTGAAAGCCATCGCCCGGCGCGACGCGCGGGTGGCCCGGCTCATGACCTTGCCCGGCGTCGCGGAGTTGACCGCCGTGACGCTGGTAGCCGAGATCGGCGACATCGCGCGCTTCCCGGCGGCGAAGCACCTGCGCAGCTACGCGCGGCTGGTGCCGCAGATCTCGCAAAGCGGCGAGCGCACGCACACGGGCCCGCTGGTCAAGCGGGGCAACCGGCATCTGAGTCGGGCGCTGATCTTGATGGCGCAACATGTTAGTTGGCGGCAGGACCTGTACGGAACGACGCTCAAGCGCCGCTACCGGCGCTGCCGGGATCGCCACGGGGCCAACCCGGCGAAGGTGGCGTTGGCCCGGGACCTATGCGACATCGTATTCGCCATGCTCCGGGAGGGCACGGAGTTTGACGCGAGCCGGCTGCCGCGGGTGGGCGCGCGCGCCGCTTAGCCGACCGGAGGGCCGCTGGCCCGCCGGGGCTTCGGGACGGGAGACGTAGCGTTGTTTGACAGGCCGGGGCTACTCTATTTTCGGCAGACCTTCCGCGTCCATCCTGAGCTGCTGGTTAAGCTTGCCGTAGGCATGAAGGCTGCCGGCTTCCGAATTCTTAACTTGGGCCCTCCGTGAGGCCCCCATAATGGGATGGAGCCCCGCCCGGCTTGGTGGCAGAGCGCCACGGCAACGGCCCGGCCCACGCCTACGAGTGTGCGGCCGCGTTGGAGGCGGCCGGGAAGCTGGCCGAGGCGGCCGACTGGTACGACAAGGCCGCGCAGCACCGCGAGAAGCTGCCCCCCGCCTACGCCGGCACGATC
>JAPKYU010000701.1 GCA_026394175.1 Acidobacteriota bacterium
CCGGCCATCACCTTGATTTCACCCGCGACCGCGGTGGCGGGGACACCCGGCTTGGCGCTGGCCGTCAGCGGCTCGAATTTCGTCCCCGGATCTGTGGTGAGGTGGAACGGCCAGGACCGGACCACAACGCCCGTTGACAGCGCGCATCTGAGCGCGGCCATCACCACGGCCGACTTGGCCGTAGCCGGCACCGCGCTGGTAACGGTGTTCAACCCGGCGCCGGGCGGCGGCACAACCTCTCCGGCCCCCTTCACGATCGGCTTCCTGGTTGCCTGCACTCCGCCGCCCTCCGGCCTGGTCGGCTGGTGGCCCGGCGACGGCAACGCCTGGGACTTGGCGGCAGGCAACAACGGGACGCCGTTCAACGGCGCGGACTTTGCCGCGGGCGTGGTCGGCCAGGGCTTCTCGCTCAGCGGCGTCAGCCAATACCTGGACGTGGGCAATCCGGCGGCGCTTCGCGTCTCGGCCGGTGATTTCACCGTCGATACCTGGGTCAAATTCAACTCGCTCACCCACCCGCCCGGCTCGGTAACCGGCCCGGCGGGCGACATGTCGATCATGGACAAGATGTCGGCGACCGGCATTAACCAGGATGGCTGGCGGCTGTTCAAGCAGGACAACAATCACTTCTGGTTCTGCCTGGGCGGCGGCGGGGCGAACGGCTGCGGGGGCGGCCCGTCAACGCTGGTCCAGAGCGCGACGGTGGCCACCACGGGCGTGTGGTATCACGTTACCGCCGTCAAGACATCGTCCACGATTTCGATTTACGTGAATGGCGTGAAGGAAACCACGACCTCGCTCGGCCCCTTCACCGATACGCATGCCGCAAGCCTGAAGATTGGCGCCAGCGCGGCTGAAGGCTCGTACCTCAACGGCTTGGTGGACGAGGCGGAAGTGTTCAACCGCGCGCTGTCGGATGCGGAGATTGCCACCATTTACAACGCCAGCGCGCTGGGCAAGTGCCGTGCGCCCATGCCCGCCATCACTTCGCTCTTGCCCTCCAGCGCGACGGCCGGCGGAGCGGCCTTCCCCCTGGTCGTCAGTGGATCGAACTTCCAGAGCAACTCCGTGGTGCGCTGGAATCTTTCGGACCGGGCGACAACTTACGGCAGCGCCACGCAATTGACGGCGGCCATCCCGGCCACCGATATCGCGCTGGCGGGCACGCCCAAGGTAACCGTATTCACGCCGCTGGGCGGCGAATCGGCCCCCGCTACCTTCACCATCACCGGCCTGATTGCCTGCGCGGCGCCACCTTCGGGCCTGGTGAGCTGGTGGACCGGCGAGGCCGGCGCTCAGGACATCACCGACGGCAACTCGGGGACACTGCTCAATGGCGCGGCGACGGCGCCGGGCGAGGTCGGCCAGGCCTTGAGCTTCGACGGCGTCGACGACCGGGTGCTCGTGCCCTTCAACGCCAATCTGAGTCCGGCCGGCCCCTTTGCCGTGGCCGTCTGGTTCAAGCCCGATCCGTCACAATTCAGCGGCGACGGCCTCTTTATGCTGGTCGATAAGTCGCACGGCTTTGTGGACGGCACCGGCTGGGCGCTCCAGGGCGTTCCCGCCGCTTCATCCCTCAGCCTTGGGCGCAACTCCGTGGCCGGCGAGATGACCTTCGGCTTCGGGTTGGGCGGCTCCAGCGCCGAGGAGAATTACTTTGCCGTCGGCACCGGCATTAGCGTGCGCGATAACGTCTGGCACCATGTGGTCGGCATGTTCACCGGTTCCGAAGTGCAGATCTACCTGGACGGGATACTCAAAGAAAGCCGCCCGCAGGCTACGCTCCCGGTCAACAACAGCCGTGACCTCTACATCGGCGCGGCCTGGGGCGGTGGCTCGCCAACCCGGCACTTCCATGGGCTGATCGACGAGGTGCAGTACTTCGGCCGGGCGCTGAGCCTGGCGGAAATCCAGAAGATCGTGAACGCCGGCGGCTACGGCCTGTGTCATCAGGCCGACCTGGCGCTGACCATGACCGCACCTTCTTCTTCCACGCTCGGCGTGAACGTTAACTACACGCTGACGGTGACCAACAATGGGCCGGTGGCGGCCAGCGGGGTGGTCGGGATCCTGCCGCTGCCGGTCGGCGCCAGCCTGGTCTCTTCCGGCGCCAGCCAGGGCTCGTGCGCCTCCAGCGCGGTGGTCACCTGCGCGCTCGGCAACATCGGCCCGGGAGCGGCGGTGACGGTGAATCTGCTGCTGCACCCGACGCAGTCGGGAACGCTGACCGCGACTGCCAGCGTGTCGGGCAACGAATCGGACCCGATGCCCAGCAACAACACGGCCGGCGCCAGCACCTCGCTGTCCGGTTGGGTATACGTGGTGGGCGATTCGGCCCCAGGCGCCGGCGACGGCATGGGCGGATTTGGCGACGGCATGCTCGACAACCTGGACCTGATCGGCACGCTGCGGGCCGTCACCTGGGTGCCCGGCTTCCGGCCGCCGGATTGTAGCGACCGGTTTGACGCCATTGACGCCTATCCGACCGATACCGAGGTGCTACGGGGCGGCGACGGCATTCTGGATAACCTGGACCTGCTGGCTTCCTTGCGCCGGGTAACCAACGCCGACCCCAGCCGGCCCACGCGCACCACCCTGGGCTGCCCCACGCGCGCGCCGGGGGTGGTAGCCATGCGGCGTCCGGCGCTTGGACCAGCAGGCAACCTGCGCCTGGAATTCGGGGAAGCGCGGGCGGATGCGGGACGTGGTGTGGTTCCCATCTACTTGGTTGGGGCGGCGCGGCTCGAGTTGATAGGGCTGAGCCTGGCGCTGGGCTTGCCGGGCGGCGGCGCGCCGCTGGCCTGGCTGGCGGGCGAGGCCGGCGCCCCAACGCTCACCGACAACGGCCTGCCCGGCACGCTGGCGCTCTCCTGGCTGGGCGGCCTGCGCCTCCAGGCCGGGCAGCGCGTCCTGCTGGGCTACGCGGAAATCACCGGCGCCTCGGCCGACGCGGCCCGTCTGCTGCGCTTCTTCGGCGCCATCGCCAACGCCGCCGACGGCCGCCCGCTGGCCGTCGGCCTGCCTTCACTCGCCGTCTAGCAGCGGTAAGGGGACTACCACTGCAGCAGAGCAGCGAGCGTAAGCGAGCGGGTGCTTGCGTAGCGGCACGATCCCTCGGATGGTACTCGGCGCTGCGCGGGCACCCGCTCGCTTACGCTCGCGGCTCTGTTTCGATTGCGAAATCCCGCATGGCCAGTAAGATTTCACAAGTGTGGTTATGTCCCCCGATGTGATCAACGAACATAGCCCCGTCACCGTTCGAAGGGCCAGACACCGGAGCAGGCCCTTGGCAAAGTTCTCAAGGCCAAAGCGGTTTGGATCGCGGCGCCAACGGGCGGTTCTTCCCCGGTTCCACCACAGGCGGTCCGCGAAAATCCGCGTAATCCGCGGATTACACGGATTCACGCGGATTATGAAACTGCATCATCGGTCTTTCCCTGGAAGCCATGGTCGTTTTGCCGCGCAACTTTCGGGTCTGTCGCTCGTATAATCCCTGTGAGAAAGGGGATAGCTATGCCTGACGGGCAACACCAGTCGCGACCCAGAAGAAGAGATTTGCTCCGCTCCATCGTCGCTTCCATCCCGGTCCTGACCCTGGATTGGGACATGTTCCCGGCGGCCCGCGCGCAATCGGCCGGCGACGGCTTCGACGCCGTGATTATCGGTTCTGGCCTGGGCGGGCTGAGCTGCGCCGCCGCCTTGGCCAGGAAGGGCTACAAGGCGCTGGTGCTGGAGCAGCACGACCGTCCCGGCGGCTACGCCACGACGTTCGCACGCCCGGGCGGGTTCGTGTTCGACGTGTCGCTGCATTCCACCGTGGTCGGCGAGCGAAACGGCGTGCGCAACCTGATCTCCGGCTTTCCTGAAATCACCGAGGTGGAGTTCGTTCCGCACACCACGCTGTACCGCGCCATTTTCCCGGAGCACGACATTCGCGTGCCCCCACGGGACGTTCCGGGCTACGTGGCCGCGCTCTCCCGCCTATTCCCCGATGAGAAGGAGAACATCAAAGCGTTGTTCGAGGACATGAAGGGTCTGACCAGGGACGTGGGGAAGCTGTCGGGCGCGGGCGCGAAGGTGGACATGAGCCGCTTCCCGTCCGAGTTCCCGCACCTGTACCGCTGGGGGGCGAAGACCTGGGGCGAAATGCTTGGCGCGCGCATCACCAACCCGACGCTCGCGGGGATCGTCTCCAGCCTTTGGGTGTACTTCGGGCTGCCTCCTTCCAGGCTCTCGGCCATGTACTACGCGATGCCGCTGACCGGATACCTGGAAGAGGGTGGGTACTACCCGAAGGGCAAATCGCAGAAAATCAGCGACGCGCTGGTGAAGTTCATCGAGGCGCGCGGCGGCAAGGTAGTGCTGAAGAGTCGCGTGGAACGCATCCTGGTCAAGGACGGGGCGGCGTACGGCGTGAAGTGCGCCTCCGGCGAGTACCGGGCCCGCGCCGTGGTCTCCAACGCCAATGCCTGGGACACCTTCCATACCCTGCTCGAGCCCGACCCGCGCCTGAAGGACTACCTGGCGCGCATGGAGTCGATGAGCGTCAGTCTCTCCTGCTTGCAGGTGTTTCTGGGGCTGAAGCAGGACCTGGTGGGCAAGTCGGGCATTGCCGACACCGAGATTTTCTATGCTCCGGGTTACGACGTCGAGGCCGACTACCGCGGCGCGCTGGCCGCCGACGTTGCCAATTGCGGCTACTGCGTCACGCTCTACGACAACCTGTACAAAGGCTACTCGCCGCCGGGGAAGAACACCATCAACGTGATCGTGCTGCAGGGCTACGACCACTGGCGGAAGTATGAAGCCGACTACCGGGTGGGCCGCAAGGCCGCCTACCGCGCCGAGAAGGAACGGATGGCCGACATCCTGCTGGCGCGGGTGGAGAAGGCGCTGCTGCCGGGTCTTAGAAAGGCGATCGAGGTGAAGGAGATCGGGACGCCGCTAACCAACTTCCGCTATACCGGCAATTACCGCGGGGCCATCTACGGGTGGGACCAGACAGTGGACAACACTCCACCGCGCCGGCTGCCGAACGCGACCCCTATCCGGAACCTCTACCTGGCCGGCGCCTGGACAACTCCCGGCCACGGATACGGAGCGGTGATTGCCAGCGGTCTTCAGTGCTTCGGTGAAATCATGAAGGCCTGGGGCTGAGGGAGCAAAGCCGGCTCGGGCGGCCGCGGCAGGGGGAATCCGCGTAATCCGCGGATTACACGGATTCACGCGGATTATGAGACGGCATCATCGGTCTTTCGCTGGAAGCCAGAGGATAGCGACTTCGTCCTGGATCTTGGAAAAGTCAGCGTCCCCGGTCACAATGCTGGCCCGCTCCCCCGCCGCCAGGGCAGCAGCAAAACAATCGGCGTAGGGTAGCTTATAGAGCGCCTTGAAGCGGGCAGCCGTTTTCGCGGTCACCAGATCGACGGCCCGGACGTCGATCGGCAGCTTCGAAATCTCGCTCAGCTTCTCCTCCGCTATCCCCTGGCCCCTCGCGAGCCATATCGAGTAGTAAACTTCTCCCCAGTTTACGACGGACATCAGCAGAGGCTCAGTCCCAGCAGCGGCGATGAGTAATTGTTGGACCGCGTCAGCCCAGGGCCGCTCTTCCAGAAGGGCCATCAGCGCGTTTGCGTCAAGCACGTGTCTATTCACAATTCGCGCTCACGTTTCCGCTCCTCCATGAGGATGTCCAGAGCAGAAGGTTCCCCTTTCAGCGATCCGCGCAGTTTCCGGATGAAGTCGGCGGTAATTGGCTGGACGATCAGGCGGCCGTTTTCCTCGCTGAAAGCTACCTGCGTGCCCTTGCGGATACCGAGCCGACGCCGGAATTGGACCGGAATCACCACTTGGCCTTTGGACGTAACACTTCCCTTGACTGTCTCCATGATCTATACTTTATCCTACTCCTCTGCGCTGAGTAAGAAAAAATGCGAATACCTTACAATCAAATCGACGGGCGGCCGAGGCAGATTTCGGCCAGGGGGTCGCAAACCAGCAGGACTTCTTTCAACAGGAAGGGCTCGCCGTACTTGACGCCAACCATCATGCCGTAAAAGCGGGCCAGCGCTTCCACCCGCGCGCGCACGTCGGCCTGCGAGGGGAACAGCCCGCTGCCTTCCGCCTGGTCGTCGTATTGCGAGTGGTAGGCCAGCAGGGCCTCCAGCCGCCGCTCGAACTGGTTGGTGATGTCCACCACGAACGATGGCCTAACGTCGGCGTACAGCGTCGAGTAAATGATCTTGCGCGGGCGGTGCGGCTCG
>JAPKYU010000275.1 GCA_026394175.1 Acidobacteriota bacterium
AGATGCGCGCGGCGGTGGTTCCGAAGGTGCGCCGCGCGCGGATGGCGTCCAGGATGGCTTCGCGCGTCAGATCCTCGGCATAGACCGCCGCCTTGCCGCTGCCTCCGCCGTGGTCAGGGCTGGCGATCACGCCGATCACGGTGCCCCGCGCCCAGGCGTCCTGCAGGTACCAGCCGGGTTTGGGAATGGCACGAATGGCCGGACGCGGCGCGCCGTGATACTCGTAGGACCCCCGGTTCTGGAAAATCTCCGCGACCGGTTGCGCCTTGGGGTCCACATACGACCAATCCGTCGGCACATTCCCCTCGTCGGCGAGCTGGTGCGGGATGTGGATGAAGTTCGCTTTCATCTCGCGCAATTCCTTCCACACCTCAGTCGGCGTCATGCCCAGGTTGGCGTTCCACCATCTCTGGAAATAAGGGTCGGCGAAGATCAGGTTGCGATGGCCATAGTAGCCGTACGGGTTCTTCTCGTCGTACTTTTCGAAACTCGAGGTCCACTCCATGGCCAGGAAGGTCATCATGCGCCCCGGGTCCTCATTGGCGCGCGCCATCTTGGCCGTGTAGTTCCACAGGTAGGGGACGAAGTTGTAGTCGTGATCGGTCATGCAGGCGAAGTCGAGCCGGTTGATGTCGCGCCTCACCTAGTAGTTCTCGTCCACGCTCTGGTCGGCGCAGCGGATGCAGACGGAGATGTCGGAGTGGGTGTGCAGGTCGCCGTAGAACAGCTTCAATTTCTTGCCCCGGTACTCGATGGCCGGGGCCTCGCTGTCTTCACCGCGGGCCAGGCGCAATTCCCCGGCGTCGAACGGCTCGCCGGGCTCGACCAGAGTCTCCAGCCGCGCTGCGACGGCGGGCGCGGCCTGGCTGATGTCGAGCGCGGCCAGCATGATCCTGCTGCGCGCCTCTGAAGTCGCCTCCGGCTTGTTGTCCATCCAGGTCTCCGGGAACTCGTCCACCTGGTAGGCGAGCAGCGCTGTTTTTCCGGCCAGCAGAAGGCCCGGCCGCCGGTCCATGCCTTTCATGGAGGAGGGAGTCAGCGGCGCGTGCCAGCTTTCCCCGTTATAGCCCGTCAACCGCACTTCCCAGCCGGCGCGCGGAAGGCGCGGCACCAGGTAAGCGACCCACAGACGGCCAACGTCGTCGAAGGCCGGCGTGGCGTTCTCGGCGCGCGTCCACAGCGGACAGCTTTCGCGGTAGCCTTTCGGCGCTTCCAGGCCGCGCGGTGTGACGCGCGCCGCCATCACGCGACGCTGCGGCGTGGCGCCCGTGCGGTAGCCCTTCATCTGCGCGTTTTCGTAGAACAGCCAGAGGTCGTCCTTTTGCGCCTGGAGAAGCGCATGGCGGTCGATGGTGGCGGCGCGCGTCAGCCGGAGTTCCTGCCCCCATGTTCCCGGCGCGGAACGCTGGCGCAGAAAGATGTCGTAGTTGCTTTCGCGAAACGAGTGCCAGGCCACGGCCACCGCGCCGTTGGGCCGCACCGCCACCGAGGGCGCGTAGTTCGACTTGCCCGCGGCGCTGACCGATTCCACCGGGAGGAGCTTGCCGTTTCTCACCCCGGATAGCAGCACCTGCCGGCTGCCGCCGCGGTTCGACTCCCACGCCACCCAGAGAGTGCCGTTGTGCCACGCGCCGTCGGGTTTCACGTCGGCCGCGGCATCGGCCGTCAGCGCCACGGCCTGCCCGGGTCCCTCCGGGCCGCACGGCAATGCGTGGATGTCCCACTGCCGATTGCGCTCCGCGGCGTAGAGGAGGTAGATACCGTTGCCGGCTGCGACGGCCTTGGGATCCAGGATATAGGTTCCCTTCCCACCTGCCGCCCGCCAGGTGGCCAGATGGCGCCACTCACCGTCCGAAAACTCGTAGCGCGCGACCATCAGCTCGTCGGCTCCGTCGCGGAAGCCGTTCCAGGCCACGTAGATGCTGCCGTCCGCGGCGCGGACCAGCGACGGCTGGTCATTGAACCGGCCGTCCTGCCCGGCCGCGACCGTCTCCCGGCCGAAGCACGGCAGTGAACAAAGAATGAGGAACAGGATTGCGATGCGCATCTTCCCTCCGCGTTTCGGTACGGAGCCAACCGCGGATTGCACCGATTCATAAGCGCCGAAATCTGCGGCTAACGACCACGCTTCATTCGGAACGCCTCCTGGTAAAAGGCCCAGCACTTGGCGCCCAGCGCGTCATACAGCGGCCACGGCGTGTGCGCGACGCCCTAGATCACAGCAAACTGATGTTCGATCTCGGCCGCATGCGGGCCACGAGAAGCAGCGACCCGCTTCACCTGGTTATCGGCGGGGTAACCGCTTCAGTAGGTGCCCGGTTGTCCGTCCGCGTAACGACGAGAACAAGTAAAACCGACATCAGGCAGGAAACCGAGAGAACCATCAGCGCGAGCGTCATGCTTTTCGTCGCGTCCCGAATGTGGCCGACCACATAGGGACTGACAAAAGCTCCAAGATTGCCGACGGAGTTAATCCAGGCGATGCCCGCCGCGGCGGCCGTGCCCGACAAAGTCGCGGCCGGCAGCGCCCAGAACGTGGTGAAGGCCGACATCACCCCCACGCAGGCAAAGGTCAGCGCGATGATTCCGGCGATGCCGGAGATACCGGGCAGTCCGCTGACGGCAAACGCCACGCAGCCGATGGTCCCGGCCATGACAATGTGCCAGCGCCGCTCGCCGGTCACATCTGAATGGTGCCCATTCAGGATCATGGCAACCGCCCCGACCCCCCACGGGATCATCGAGATCAGCCCGATCCGCCACGGGTCCTTGGTCAGCGTCTCCTTGATGATCTGCGGCAACCAGAAGCCGAGCCCGTAGTTGCCCATCACAAAGCCGAAATAGATGAGGCAGAACGCCCAAACCTTGCCGCTGCGAAAAGCGCCCAGGAAGGTGTGCTGCACATGCGCCTCCCGCCGCTTCAACTCTTCCTCTTCATCCAGGCGCTTGGTCAGCAAGTCCCGCTCGTCGGCAGTCAGCCACTTCGCCTTGGCCGGGCCGTCATCCAGGTAGAACATGGCCATCAGGCCTACAACAATCGACGGAATGCCTTCCAGCAGAAACAGCCATTGCCAGCCTCTGAGGCCGTGAAGGCCGGACATGTGGACCAGGATCCAGCCGGAGATCGGACCGCCGAAGACACCCGACAGGGCGATGGCGCTCATGAAGGCGGCAATCATCTTCACCCGATGCCGGCGCGTGTACCAAAACGTCAGGTACAGAATGATCCCCGGGAAAAAGCCGGCCTCGGCTGCGCCGAGCAGCAGCCGCAACGCGTAAAAACTGGTTGTCCCGCGGATGAACATCATGCAGGCCGACACGATGCCCCAGACCACCATAATGCGCGCCATCCAAAACCGGGCGCCCACCTTCTGCATCAGGATGTTGCTTGGAACTTCCAGGAAGAAGTAAGCCAGGAAAAAGATGCCCGCGCCCGTGCCGTAGACGGCGTCGCTGAAACCCAGGTCCTGCTGCATCTGCAGTTTCGCAAAGCCAACATTCACGCGGTCGATGTAATTGAGGATGTAGCAAAGGAACAGGAACGGCATCAAGCGCCACGTCACCTTGCGGTACGTGGCGTTTTCGAATTCAAGCGAAGAAGCAGTAGTGGTCACTCATCCTCCCCAGGGCCGCGCGAGCGTGGCGGCCGGCTGCCGCCGGGCACAGGGAACGTGCCGTGTTAAAAAACGTCGCTACAGTGCGGATGTAGCCTTCGGCAGCGGCCGTCGCTCCCTGGCGATTTCCAATACGCGCTGCCAACTGCTGACGAACATGTGCCGGAAATGCTCGACGCCGCCGAATTCTCCGAATTCCTCAACTGCCAGCCCGTCTTCCAGGTAGGCTTTGCGAAAGTCGGGCAGCTTTTCCATCAGCTCCGCAATCACGCGATGAGGCACGGGGTTGAAAAGCCGGTACACCACCGGCGGGTCACTTTCGATCAGTTCATCTGCCGTTCCCTCCCAGTTGATCGTCACCACCAAGTTGCCGCCCACCAACTCGGTGAAGTGATGCAGTCCCCGCGCGCCTCCGCCGATGAAAATCGCGCTGTAACCGCGCTCCTGCAGGATCTGGTACACCTTGCGTGCCACCGCCAGCCCCGCCTGCCAAAGCACGTCGCGGGAAATATCGACTTTCTCGCGCTCGACGTAGTTCGCCAGGTAATCATCGTATATTCCGGCGATGTGCGAAAGGAACAGCACCGGGCGCTTGCCCGTCTGCCGCGCCACGTCTTCGTATAACTCGCACAAACTGATCGCCTGCGCCACGCTCATAATCTCGGTGGCATTGATCGCCGTGTCCTCGGCCAGAAGCGTCTCCAACGCCTCCAGCCCGGCCTTGGTCACCGGCACCTTGATGCAGACGTTAGGGGCCACGGCGCGGTTGGCGCGCGCCTCACTCAGGATGACGTTC
>JAPKYU010000103.1 GCA_026394175.1 Acidobacteriota bacterium
TGTTGATAAAGAACGGACGGGTGGTGGATCCGGCGCAGAAGCTCGACGCGCCCCGCGACGTGTTGATCGGCGACGGGCGCGTCATCGAGGTGGCGCCGGACCTGCGGGCGCGCGACGCCGAGCTGGTGGACGCCGCCGGCCTGGTCGTGGCGCCCGGCTTCATCGACCTGCACGTCCACCTGCGCGAGCCGGGCAACGAGCACGCCGAGACCATCGAGTCGGGGGCCCGGGCGGCGGCCGCCGGCGGCTTTACCGCCATCTGCGCCATGCCCAACACCGAGCCGGTGAACGACAATGCCGCCGTCACCCAGTTCATTGTCGAAACCGCCCGGCGCGCCACGGTCCACGTCTTCCCCGTGGGCGCCATCTCGCACCGCAGCCAGGGCGAGCGGCTGGCCGAAATCGGTTCCATGCGCCGCGCCGGCATCGTGGCCGTCTCCGACGACGGGCGCCCGGTGATGAACAGCCGCCTGATGCGCTCGGCCATGGAGTACTCGCTGGCGCACGGAATTCCCGTCATGGAGCATTGCGAGGACCTGGCGCTGTCGGCCACCGGGCTGATGCACGAGGGCGTGGTTTCGGCGCGCCTGGGACTGCGCGGCATCAGCGGCGCCTCGGAAGACGTCATGGTGGCCCGCAACATCCTGCTGGCCGCCGACAGCGGCGCCCACCTGCACGTCACGCACCTGACCACCGCGCGGTCGCTGGAGATGGTGCGGCAGGCCAAGGCGCGCGGCGTGCGCGTCACCTGCGACGTCACCCCGCATCATTTCACTCTGACCGACGAGGACCTGGTCAACTACGACACCAACTACAAGATGAAGCCGCCGCTGCGCTCGGCCCCCGACGTGGCCGCGCTGCTGGCGGGCCTGGCCGGCGGCACGGTGGATGCCATTGCCACCGACCATGCCCCGCATCCGGGCAGCGAAAAGATGCAGGAATTCGAGCTGGCGCCCTTCGGCATCATCGGGCTGGAGACCGCGCTGGCCCTGGCCCTGGAGCGCCTCTGCCACAGCGACCGGACCAGCCTTAGCCACCTGGTCGAGTTGCTCTCCGCCAATCCCGCCCGCATCCTGGGGTTCAAAGACCGGGGCACGCTGGCGCCCTGCGCGGTGGGCAATGTCACCATCTTCTCGACCGACCGCCAATGGAAGTACGATCTGAACCAGTCTTTCTCCAGGAGCCGCAACAGCCCCTTCGACGGCCGGGAGTTCCGCGGCGGCCCGGAGATCACCATCGTCGCCGGCCGGATCGCCTGGAAACGCAGTTAAGAGTTATGAGTCAGGAATTATGAATTCCAGCAGAGTCGGTTGGGCGTGGGTGCTGCTGTGCGGGGCCATGGCCGTCCACACCGCCGACGAAGCCACCCACGGTTTCCTTTCCGTTTACAATGCCACGGTCCTGGGCCGGCGCGCCAGGGCCGCCTGGCTGCCGCTGCCGACCTTCGGTTTTACCGAGTGGCTGGCGGGCTTGATCGCGGTGAACATTCTGCTGCTGGCGCTGACGGTGTTCCTCGTTCGCGGCTCGAAATTGATGCGGAGGATCGCCTGGGTGTTCGCCTGCATCATGGTTCTGAATGCCATCGCCCATACAGTGGGCACGATCTTCGGCCGGACGCTGGCTTCCGTGCGCTTCCCGCGCCCCATGCCCGGCTTCTATTCCTCGCCCCTGCTGTTGGCAGCCGCCGTTCATCTGCTCTACCAACTCACCGTGCACCACGCCAACGCAACGACAGAACCGCGAGCGTAAGCGAGCCGGTGCCGCGCAGCGCCGCGTTGGCCTCGCGGGGCGCCCGCTCGCTTACGCTCGCGGCTCTGATGCGGCGACTGTGGTGAATATGCGCGGTTGAAATTTCCGCGGCGGTGCAGCAAACTGCGCCCTATGAAGCGGACAAACTTGCTCGCTGCCACGGCGTTAGTCCTGGTGCTGGCCTGCTCCGCGGGCGCGGCGCCGAAGATCAAGGCGCTCATCATCGACGGGCAGAATAACCACGATTGGAAGTCCACCACGCCGCTGCTGAAGAAGATGCTCGAAGAGACGGGCCTGTTCAGCGTGGACGTGGCCACCTCGCCTCCCAAGGGCGGGGACATGAGCGGCTTCAAGCCCGATTTCGCCGCCTACAGGCTGGTGCTCTCCAATTACAACGGCACCGATTGGCCGGAAGAAACGAAGCAGGCGTTCGAGGCCTTCGTCCGCAATGGCGGCGGCTTCATCGTCTACCACGCCTCCGATAACCCGTTCCGAAACTGGAAGGAATACAACGAGATGATCGGACTGGGCGGCTGGGAAGGGCGCAACGAGAAGGACGGGCCGTATTTCCACTGGCGCGATGGCATGCTGGCGGCCGACGAAGCGCCCGGGCCGGGCGGGCACCACGGCAAAGCCCATCCCTTCAAGGTGACCATCCGCAACGCCAGCCACCCGATCACCCGCGGCCTGCCGGAAGAATGGATGCACGTCACCGACGAGCTGTACGACAAGATGCGGGGACCCGGCAAGAACATGACGGTGCTGGCCACCGGCTACGCGGATCCGGCCACCGGCGGCATCGGCGAGCACGAGCCGCTCCTGCTGACCATTACCTACGGCAAGGGCCGCGTCTTCCACACCATGCTCGGCCACGGTCCGGAAGCGATCAGTTGCGTGGGGTTCATTGCCACGCTGCAGCGCGGGGCCGAATGGGCCGCCACCGGCAAGGTAACGCAGAAAGTGCCGGGCGATTCCCCCACGGCCGACAGGATCAGCACCCGCCAATAAGCGGCTGTAGGCCGTGGGCTGAAGGTAAGGACCTCTCAGTCTACAGCCTCCAGCTAAGCCCTGGAAATTCATGGGCTCCGCCATACTGCGAATGGCACGAGTAATCGAACCGATTGGGAGAAAGCCGGCGCCTAGGAAAGCAGGAAAAAAAGGCGGCCCGGTCCTCATAGGAGGCGTGAGGGGCTTGGGAGATTAAGAACCGGGCCTTGCTAATCGTAACCCGGCGGTTTCCCCCAAGTTGCGCAAAAAAAAGTTCTCCCGGATGAGATCCCGGCCGGGCTATCTGTGTAACGGTCGTACCATTCGCGGTTTTTTCAGCGGCGAAATGCAGGCCCGACCAGGGGCCGGCGGGACGCCGGCCCCCCCGTGCTCATCCGTGTCCGTTCGCAGCTTGTTTTTTATTTTGTCCTTGGTGTCTTTGTGTCTTGGTGGTGAAATTGCACCATGCAGAACCGAAGAGAATTCCTCGGAACGGCGGGGCTGGCCGCGCTGGCCGGGCCCGCGTTGGCGCAGACCCGGCGGCCAAACGTGCTGGTGCTGATGACCGACCAGCAATCCAACAACGCCATGTCGGCCGCCGGCAACCCCTGGCTGCGAACGCCGGCCGCGGATTCGATCGCCGCCGCCGGCCTCAGCTTCAGCGAATCGTATTGCACCTACCCGCTGTGCTCGCCCTCGCGCAGTAGTCTGTGGACCAGCCGCATGCCGCACGAGACCGGAGTGCGCAATAACGGCATCGGCATCGCCGAGGGAATCCCTACCCTCGGCCAGCTTTTCAGCAAGGCCGGCTACCGGGCAGCCTACGCCGGCAAGTGGCACCTGCCCGGCAACGACGTCATCGGGTTCGAGCAACTCAATCGCAAGATCGGGCAGAGCAGCGGGGACGACGCCGCGCCGGGCGCCAAGAACGACCCCGGAGTCGCCGTGGCCTGCGCCGAGTTTCTGGCCCGGCAGAAGGAGCCGTTCCTGCTGATCGCTTCGTTCATCAACCCGCACGACATCTGCCAGTGGATCCGGGCGCACGAAGGCAGCCGCTCCCCTTACTCCGATCTGGACAAGTACCCGCCGGTGCCCGAGAACATGGGAGTCGATCCCGACGAGCCGGAATACACGCAATATCACCGCACCAACAACCAGAACCTCGGTTCCAATGCGGTCTGGATCATGTCGCAATGGAACCGCGATGATATGCGCTTCTACCTGCACTCGTACTACCGGCTGGTGGAGGACGTAGACCGGCAAGTAGGGCGCGTGCTGGACGCGCTGCGAAAGAGCGGCCAGTGGGAGAACACGCTCGTGGTCTTCACCGCCGATCACGGTGAGGGACAGGGCCGGCATCGCTGGGCGCAAAAGCTGGGTTTCTGGGAGGAGCCGGTCAAGGTGCCGTTCGTCATCGCCGGGCCGGGCATCAGGCAGCGCGGCGCGTGGGACCACCGCACGCTGGTCTCGGGCCTT
>JAPKYU010000072.1 GCA_026394175.1 Acidobacteriota bacterium
GCCGCCGGGTGCGCCGGCACGCCCGGTGATCACCGGCGTAGCCCCGGCCCAGCCCGGGGCGGCCGGCGTCCCCGCTCCGGCGCCCAAACCGGCGGCTCCGGCCCCCGCGCCCGCGCCCCCCGCCGCAAAGAAACCGGAGAACTAGTGTAGTGTCCAGCAAATAACTGGACAATCCGTGGGCTTTCGTGTATGCTTTCCGCCATGCCGATAATCGTGCCGGCTCTGCCTCTGAACACAGCCGACCGGTGTCAGATCGAGCGATGGTTGGCCGCACACGGGACGCCGCAACAGGTGGCTCTGCGCAGCCAGATCGTTCTGGCTGCCGCCGAAGGTCAGTCGGACAGCGTCATTGCCCGCGAACTGGAGATCAATCGCAAGACGGTGATGTTGTGGCGCGACCGCTTCGCCGAGCAAGGCTTGGAGAGTTTGTGGGAGGTGGCGTCGGGGCGGGGGCGGAAACCAACCTACAGCCCGGAAAAAATCAAGGCCATCGTGGATGCGACCTTGCAAACGAAGCCCCGGGGGATGACCGAATGGAGTTGTCGCTCGATGGCGGAAAGCCAGGGAGTCAGCAAGTCTACGATCAGCAACATCTGGCGCGGTCACAATCTGAAGCCGCACCGCGTGAAAAGTTTCAAGCTGTCGCGGGACCCTCGGTTTTTGGAGAAACTGACGGATGTGGTGGGTCTGTATTTAAACCCTCCGCAGCAGGCCATCGTGCTCTGCGTCGATGAAAAGAGCCAGATCCAGGCGTTGGATCGCACGCAGCCGGGCCTCCCTCTCAAGAAGGGACGGTGCGGCACCATGACGCACGATTACAAACGGAATGGCACGACGACTCTATTTGCGGCCCTGGAAGTGTTGCAGGGGAGGGTCATCGGCCAATGCTACGAGCGGCATCGGCACCAGGAATTGTTGAGGTTCCTTCGTCGACTCGATCAGGATTTTCCCGGTGAGATTCCGCTGCACTTGGTGATGGATAACTATGGCACTCACAAGCATGAGAGGGTGAAGACCTGGCTCAAGCGACATCCTCGCTTCATTTTGCACTTCGTGCCGACCAGTTCGAGTTGGCTGAATCTGGTGGAGCGCTGGTTTCGAGAATTGACCACCAAACGAGTGCGGCGTGGCTCGTTCGGAAGCGTCGCGGATTTGAAAGTCGCCATCACGGATTTTATGGAGACGTGGAATGAGAAGCCGCGGCCATTCGTGTGGACCGCGACGGTCGAATCGATCATCCAGAAACTCGCTCGCTGTCGCCAGACCCTGGAACAGATTCAACCCGGTTGCACCCAGCCGCGCCGCTGTAAGAGCAGAAAACAAGTGTCCAGTTAATTCTTGGACACTACACTAGCGGTCGAAGCGCGACTCCGATCGGGCATTGTCACGCGGCGCTGGCGACACCCGGCGCCGCGGTTCTTTGGGGGGAGGGAGCGGCCACGGGACAGGGCGCTGAGGAGCGGTCCACCGTTTGGTTTGCGTAATCCGACTTTCTGAGGGAGAATAAGCCGCTCCGCAGTTCATCAGACCAGTGCGTTCCCGGCATTGCTCTAAGGCCGCGGGTGGCACATGACAAGGAGAAACTCCATGCGGATGAAACGGTGGGTGAGTTTTACGCTTCTGGCGCTGTTGGTCTGCCTGCTTACAGCGAACCCGGCCCGCGCCCAGGAATCGCGGGGCGCGATCGTGGGGCAGGTGCTGGACTCGGCCAAGGCGCTGATTCCGGGCGCCGCCGTGGTGATCAAGAACCTGGAGACCGGCCAGACCATCAAACTGCTCACCAATGAAAGCGGCGCCTATGCCGCTCCGCTGCTGGCTGTCGGCACCTACTTGATCGAGGTCGAGGTGGCCGGTTTCAAGCGCGCTGTGCGGCCTGGCGTCCAGGTGGGAGTCAGCGACCGGCTGCAGGTCGATTTCCAGTTGGAAGTGGGCGAGATCCAGCAGAGCGTGACGGTGACCGAGGCCACTCCGCTGTTGCAGTCGGCCGACGCCTCGTTGGGCCAGTTGATCGATGCCCAGCGCCTTGCGGAACTGCCGCTGCCGCACGGCAACCCTTACGCGCTGATCTCGCTGGCCACGGGCACGGCCTTTGAAGGCGACCCCAAGCTGAACCGGCCCTTCGAGCCCACCCACATCGTGGCCTACACCATCAACGGCACGCGGACCGGCACCAGCGACGTGACCATCGATGGCGTGGCCAACACCGCCGTCACCTCGCGCAGCGGCGCCACCAACTTCAACACCGTGACGGCCTCCTACGTGCCGCCCGGCGATGCGGTGGCCGAGTTCAAAGTGCAGACGGCCATGTTCGACGCCAAGATGGGCCAGACGCCGGGCGGGGTGATCAACATCAGCCTGCGGTCGGGAACCAACCAGTTCCACGGCAGCGCCTACTTCAACAAGCGCCTGCCGGAACTGATGGCCAACGATTTCTTCATCAACTCCGCCGGACAGGAACGCCCCGATTTCAAATATAACCGCTGGGGCGGTTCCTTCCGGGGCCCGGTCGAGATTCCCAAGCTGTACAACGGGCGCGACCGCACCTTCTTCATGTGGGCGTATGAGGAGATGAAGGAGTCGCGCACCCGCGGCAGCACGTTTACGGTTCCCACCTAGGCCCAGCGGACCGGCAACTTCTCCGAACTGCTGGGGCTGGGGTCCAACTACCAGATCTACAACCCCTTCACGCGGCGGGCTTCCTCGAGCACCCGCTACACGGCCGACCCCTTCCCCAACAACGTGATTCCGGCGCCGTTGCTGAATCCCGTCTCGCTGAAAATCCTGGAGAATTTCCCGAAACCATTCAACAGCGGCAGAACCGCCGACCACCTGGACAACTTTCCGGCACAGAACGAGCTGGAAGTCATCGATTACTGGACCCATGTGGTCAAGATCGACCACAACCTGAGCCAGCGGAACCGCTTCTTCGTGCGCGGCAACCTTTACGACCGCAGCAGTTTCATCAACGACTGGTTCAAGTCGTACGCCTCGGGCCAGGCCCAGAACTACCTGTCGCGGGGCGGCTCGCTGGACGATGTCCACACCTTCTCGCCCAGCTTTCTGGGCAACTTCCGCTACGGCTACAACCGCTACGTGCGGCTGACGTCGCCGAAGCGCGGCCGGGGCTTCGACCTCACCTCGCTGGGCTTCCCGGCGTCGCTCAACAACGCCATCGATCCCGCCCTGCGCGAGTTCCCGGTCATCATCGTCCGCGCCGGTGGGACCAGCATCCTTCAAGGCCTGAGCACCGGCGAGGACCGGAATATCGACACCCATTCCTTCGTGGCCGCCTTCACAAAAACCAAGGGCGCCCACACCATCGAGTTCGGCCACGAGTACCGCGCCTACAGGTACAACCGCTACGTCACGACCACCAGCGGCAGCGGCAGTTACCTGTTCGAGGAAACCTACACCAGAGGCCCGATCGACAATTCCCCCGCCTCGCCCATGGGCCAGGGATTCGCGGCCCTGCTGCTCGGCATCCCCAGCACCAGCGGCTCCAGCATGATCGTCCGAAACACCAGTTATGCCGCCGAGTCCACGGCCTGGATGTTCTACTTCCAGGACAACTGGCGCGTGAACCGCAAGGCGACCGTCACGCTGGGGGTGCGCTACGAACTGGAAGGGCCGATGACGGAGCGCTACAACCGCACGCTTCGCGGATTCGACCCCGATGTGGTCCAGCCCCAGGAAGCGGCGGCGCGCGCCGCTTATGCGGCTGCTTACGCGGCCACGCCGACCGCGGAGCTTACGCCGGAACAGTTCAAGGTGCGGGGCGGGTTGCAGTATGCCGGTGTCAACGGCCAGCCGCGCGAGCTGTGGGACCGCAACACCCGCAACATTATGCCCCGTGTTGGCCTGGCCTACAGGCTGAACGAGAAAACAGTTCTGCGCACCGGCTACGGCGTCTTTTACAACCCCCTGGGCGTGCGCCGCGGCGATCCCCTTCAGGACGGATACAGCGAGACCACCACGTTCGTGCCGACCAGCAACCAACTGACCTTCACGACCCTCTCGAATCCCTTCCCCAACGGCATCCTCGAACCGGTGGGGAACTCGCTGGGGATCCTCATCGACCTGGGAAAGGCCGCCACTTTCTTCAACAGCCACCCGGCTTCGTCCTACATGCAGCGCTGGCAACTGAGCATCCAGCGAGAGCTGCCCAGGCAGATTTTCCTGGAAGTGGCCTACGTCGGCAACTACGGAACCAACATCGAGACGGAAGTGGCCTCCACCAGCTCGACCGGCTTCACGCCCATCAAGGACCTGAACGCGCTGCCTTCGAAATACCTGTCAACCTCGGTGATTCGGGATGCCGCGAATTCCGCCAACAACAGTTATTGGACGGCAAACCTGCAATTCAATCCCTTCCGGAACCTGCCCAACATGGGGACGTTCGCGAGCAACACGACCATCACGCGGGCGGCGCTCGTTCGTCCCTACCCCCAGTACACCCAGTTGATGACTACCGATAACAGTGGCACCTCCTTTTATCAGTCGCTGCAGGTGAGAGCCGAACGCCGCCCCCGCAACGGACTCACCACCAGCCTCGGCTACACCTGGTCGAAGTTCATGGAGAGGGTGATGTACCTGAATGCCGGCGACGAGATGCCTTCCCGCTCGGTTGCGCAGCAGGACCACCCGCATCGCATCACGGTCAGCACCGTCTACGAGTTGCCGGTGGGCCGCAGAAAGAAATTCCTGTCCGGCATGCACGGGGTGGCCAACGCCATTGTGGGCGGCTGGCAGGTGCAGGGGATTTACACCTGGCAGACCGGTTCGCCGATCACCTGGCCCGACGCCGTGCTGCTGACCGACGGGTCGAACGTGGCGCTGGACACCCGCAACCCGAACCGGTGGTTTGACACCAGCGCCTTCCTGACCGACTCGACGCTGCTGCCGCAGAACCACCTGCGGACCTTCTCGCGGTACTTCAACACCATTCGCCTCGACAACACCAACAACTTCGACCTGGCGGCCACCAAGAAGTGGCGGGTGAGGGAAGGAATGACGCTGCAGGTGCGCGCCGACTTCCTCAACGCCTTGAACCATACCCGCTTCGGCAGCCCCAACACCCAACCCACCAACCGCTCCTTCGGCCAGATCACCGCCACCTCGGCCGATCCGCGGCAGGTTCAGCTCGGGATGAAGCTGACGTTCTGAAGCAGCGGCCGGCCCTGCCGCTGGGGCGCCAACCTATGTCCATGGCCGGCTGAAAAAGTGGCATCGGGACCGTTCTGCCGCCCGCGTGACCGTCGTCCCGGCAAGCCGGGACTGAATCATACCAGCCCGCCGTTTTCAACGGCGGGGAGGTTGCCACGCCCAAACCTGCAGGAACTTGCCCCACTGCGCCACGAATGCTTTAAAATGGGTATCGAAAAGGGAATGGTGATGAGCCCCTTGCGCGAAATCGAGAGGCTTCTTCCGGCGCTGAGCAGGGCCGAGAAAGCCGCGTTGCTGCAATTGGTCGCCCGCGAGATCGGTGACCCGTTCCCCGGCATTGAATCGAATCCCGGCGTGTGTGGAGGGGAACCGTGCATCATCCGCACTCGCATCCCGGTCTGGCTTCTGGAGCGGGCGCGGCGGCTCGGAGCCAGCGAATCGGACCTGCTGCGCGCCTACCCGGCGCTACGCGCCGAAGACCTGGCGAACGCCTGGGCCTATGTGCGCTCACACGGGGAGGAGATCGAGCGCCAAATCCTGGGGAATGAGGCAGCCTGATCGAGATGGCGCGCCTTTACGCAAACGAAAACTTTCCGCTGCCTGTCGTCGAGGAACTTCGGAAGCAGGGGCACGACGTTCTTACCACGCTGGATGCCGGACGGGCGGGGCAAGCCATGGGCGACGAAGAGGTCCTGTCATTGGCGCGGACGGAAGCCAGAGCGCTGTTGACGCTTAATCGCAAGCATTTTGTCCGGCTGCACGGGCTTTCTCCTGAACATTCCGGCATCGTTGTTTGCACGTTCGATCCGGATTTTGTTGGCCAAGCCACTCGTATCCATGCCGCGGTTTCCGGCTACCGCTCGCTTTCCGGTCAGCTCCTTCGCGTAAACCGGCCGGCTCAGCCCGGGGCATGAGTGGATCGCGGCGGGGGCGCGAAACCGGGGCTTGCCGCCGCCGCGAACATAAGGGTAAAGTAAGGAAAGTGTCCCCAGTATCTCATTCGAGGTGTTCCGCGTGCGTTTTGTGTTGACCCTCATGGTGGCCGCGCTTGCCCTGCCCATCACGGCGGGGGAGATTGTCGAAGAGATAGCCGCCAAGGTGAACAGCGAGGTGATTACCAAGTCGGAATTGGAGCGCAGCCGGCAGGCGCTGCGCCAGGAACTGCAGCCGCAGTACGCCAACGATCCATTGCAGTTCCAGACCGCTTTCGCCGAGCGCGAGAAGGACTTGCTGCGGGAGCTGATCGACCAGGCCCTGCTCACCCAGCGCGGCAAGGACATCAACATCAACGTCGATAACGAGGTGGTCCGGCGCCTGGACAAAGTTCGCAAGGAGATGGGCCTGAACACGCTGGATGACCTGGAGCGCGCGGTCAACTCGCAGGGCGGCAGCTTCGAGGACTTCAAGACCAACATCAAGAACCAGTTGATCACTCAGCAGGTGATCGGCCGCGAGGTCGGCTCCCGCATCCAGGTCACGCAGGAACGTATCAAGAAGTATTACGAAGAGAACAAGCAGAAGCTGGAGCGGCCCGAGGAAGTGCGCATCCGCGAAATCCTGATCTCCACCGAGGGCAAGGAAGGGGCGGAACTGGAGGCGGCCGAAAAGAAAGCCAAGGAAGTGCTGGAGAAGGTGAAGAAGGGCGGCAATTTCTCCGACCTCGCCCAGCAGTATTCCGACGGCGCCACGGCGAAAACCGGCGCTGGCGACATCGGTTTCTTCAAGCCCGGCATGCTCAACCCGGAGATCGAGAAGATCGCCTTCGGCCTCAAGAGGGGCCAGACCAGCGACATCATCCGCACCAAGTACGGCTTCGAGATCATCAGGGTCGAGGAGAAACACCAGGCCGGCATTCCTACGCTGGCCGACGCCGAGGAGGACATCCAGCAAACCCTCTATTACGACGATATCCAGCCGGCGCTGCGCAAGTTCCTCACCAAGCTGCGCGAAGAGGCCTACCTCGAGGTGAAGCCGGGTTACACCGACACGGGGGCCTCCGGCACGGACAGCTACACGCGCCTAGTTCCCCGGGACATGACCGAGGACGAGTTGATTGCCCCCAAGGGCAAGCGCGGCCGCCGCTCGCTGCTGCCTCCCTTCCGCAGGAGGTAGGTGCCAGGTTTCGCATTGACAAGCACCCCTGACACCTGATACCTGACACCTGATACCTGATATGAAGGAGATCTTCGTCCGCGACCTGCCCAACTACGTCAAGCAGACCATCACCAGCTTCTTCCTGGTGCGATCGAAGGAGGCCCGCCAGAAGAAGAGCGGCGAACCATACCTGTCGATGACGCTGGTGGACCGCAGCGGAGAAATCGAGGCCCGCTGCTGGGACAACCTGGCCGCGCTGCCTGCCTTTGACCGGGACGATTTCATCAAGGTCAAGGGTGCGGTCGATGTCTTCAACAACAAGCCTCAGCTCACGGTGCATAAGCTGCGGCGCGCCGAGGAAGGCGAGATTGAGCTGGGCGACTATCTGGCCTGCAGCGCGCGGGACCCGGAGGAAATGTTCACCGAGCTGGCCGCCACCGTGGCGGCCGTTGGCGATCCCAACCTGCGGGCCCTGCTCGAGGCCTTGCTGGCCGATCCCGCCATCGCGGCCGGATTAAGACGCGCGCCGGCGGCCACCAGCCTGCACCACGCCTACCTGGGCGGCCTGCTGGAACACATCCTCTCGCTGTGCGGCCTCTGCCGCGTTGTGGCCGCTCACTATGTCTCGCTGAACCTGGACCTGCTGATGGCGGCGGCGGTGCTTCACGACCTGGGCAAGATCCGCGAGCTGGAATACGAGCTGTCGGCTTCCTACACCACCGAGGGGCACCTGCTGGGCCACATCGTGCTGGGGCTGCAGATGATCGCGGAAAAAGCGGCCGCGCTGCCGGGGTTCCAGCCGCGGCTGCGCGCCGTCCTCGAGCACCTGGTGGTCAGCCACCATGGCGAATACGAATTCGGGTCGCCCAAGCTGCCCATGTTTCCCGAGGCCATGGTGTTTCACTTCCTCGATAATCTCGACTCCAAGCTGAACAGCATGGAGGCGCAACTGCGCACCGACCTGAAGCTGTCGGGGGACTGGACGGGCAAGAACGCGTCGCTGGGCCGCGCGCTGTTGAGACGCGAGCAGTATCTGCGGGCCGAAGCCGGCGGCGGCGGCGCGGAGGCGCAGGCGGAGGCCAAGGGGACCGACCTGGAGCCCGCCACGCCGGCCGATGGCGAGGCAGGCAGCCGGCCGGCAGAACCCCGCGCGCCGCAGCGGACGCTGTTCGCGGCCGCGACCGGCGAGGAGGGCGACCATGTCTCCTAGAACAGCGGGCGCGCGCACCGGGGACCTGCCCGACCTGGAACTGGAATGCATGAAGGCCCTGTGGCGAAGCGGGGACCTTACCGTGCGGGCCGTGCATGAGCAACTGAAGGCCTGCCGCCCGCTGGCCTACACCACGGTGCTCACCGTGCTGGACCGGCTGGCGCAAAAGGGCGTGGTGACGCGGCGCAAGTCCGGGCGCGCTCATCTCTATCATCCCCTCTTCACGCTGGCCGACGCGCGGAAAAGGGCCGTGAACCGCGTGCTGGAGCATTATTTCGACGGTTCGCGCCAGTTGCTGCTCGAGCACCTGGCCAGTGCCGCGGCGCCGGCCCAGCCGCAGCCCGAGGCGCGCCAGGCGGAGGGCGCCCCGCTCGATACCAGCCTGCTGTGAAGAGACGTTGCACCGCCGGCGTCCCGCCCGCCAGGGGCGCCCGAGACGGGCGCGCTCCATAGAAGGCGCCTTTTCATGGTTTCTTGGTGCCGGGCGGCGGCATGTGGGCCCCTGGAACCTGAAACCTGGAACTTGACAGCCGCGCCCTCTTCTTGAATGCTGGAAGAGGGGGCGAGGCGGGTGGCGGCACCCCTTGATTGACAGCAGGCATCGAACCGGGATATATTTCTTGAACCTGCTGGCTCCGGAGTTTCTAATTTCGGGACGGTGAGGGGAAGGGCACTACTTCTGGTTGAGGTTGCCGCATCCGTTAATCCGCGCACATAGGTTTACCAAAGCCCAACGCTCCGCGGCGGTCAAGCACGTCCAGCAGCGGGGTGCCAGGCAGGTACATTTTTCAGGAGGCCGGGCGAGATGGCAAGCGAACAGGAGTTGCTGAGCCGCGAAAAGACAGCGCGGCGCGCGACTTCTACCACTGTGAACAGCGACGAATACGAAAAACTTCTGGACACCTACAGCCATTTTGCCACCCTCAGTGAGGGCGAGGTCCTCAAGGGGCGGGTCCTCAAGATTACCGACAACGAAGTGATCGTGGACGTGGGGTACAAGTGCGAAGGCCTGGCCCCGGTCGCTGAGTTTCGCGACCGGGACGGCCGCCTGACCGTCCGCGCCGGCGATATCGTCGATGTAATGCTGGAAACCACCGAGGAGCGCGACGGCTACGTGCGCCTCTCCCGGCAGAAAGCCGAGCGCATGCGGGTGTGGGACGATATCGAGCGCGCCTACGAACAACAGAGCGTGGTCACCGGCCGGGTGGTCGAGCGCATCAAGGGCGGCCTGTCGGTCGATATCGGCGTGCGCGCCTTCCTCCCCGGCTCGCAGGTCGACATCAAGCCGCTTCATAACCTGGACGCCTTTCGGGGCAAGGACATCCAGGTGAAGGTGATCAAGCTCAACAAGAAGCGCGGCAACATCGTGGTGTCGCGCAAGGTGGTGCTGGAGCAGGAAAGCACCAGCCGCAAAGAGAAGACGCTGGGCGCGCTGTTCGAGGGCGCCGTGGTGCGCGGCGTGGTCAAGAACATCACCGAGTACGGGGTGTTCATCGACCTGGGCGGCATCGACGGGCTGCTGCACGTGACCGACCTCTCCTGGGGCCGCGTCACCCATCCTTCCGAGATCCTGCAGGTCAACGATGAGGTGGACGTGGTGGTCCTCAAGTTCGACCGCGAGAAGGAGCGGGTTTCCCTGGGCCTCAAGCAGCTCTACGAGGACCCCTGGACCAATGCCGAGCAGAAATATCCGGTGAGCTACCGGGTGCGCGGCAAAGTGGCCAGCGTCACCGACTATGGCGCCTTTGTGGAGCTGGAGCCGGGCGTCGAGGGCCTGATCCACGTCTCGGAGATGAGCTGGAGCAAGCGACTGAAGCATCCCTCGAAGGTGGTCAACGTCGGCGACACCATCGAGGCGGACATCCTGGAAGTGAGCCCGGCGGAGCGCCGCATCTCGCTCAGCCTGCGGCAGACCGAGCCCAACCCCTGGTACACGCTCTCCGAGCGCTACCAGGTGGGCGACAAGGTGGGCGGCCGCGTCCGCAACCTCACCGATTTCGGCGCTTTCGTCGAGGTCGAGGAGGGCATTGACGGGCTGGTCCACGTCAGCGATATTTCCTGGACCAAGCGCATCAAGCACCCTTCGGAAGCCTTGAAGAAGGGCGACAAGGTGGAGGCCATCATCCTGCACATTGACGCCGACAACCGGCGCCTCTCCCTGGGCATCAAGCAGCTCCAGCCGGATGCCTGGGAGGCCTTCTTCAGCCAGGCCAAGCTGGGCGACCTGGTGCGCGGGCGGGTGGTCCGCATGGCCTCGTTCGGCGCCTTCGTCCAACTGGCCGAGGGGATTGAAGGGCTTTGCCACGTCTCGGAGATCAACCTGGGTGAGCAACGCGACCGCAAGGGCGCCGCGCCATCCGAGGGGCTCGAGGCCGGCCAGGAATACGACTTCAAGATCATCAAGCTGAACCCGCCCGATAAGAAAATCGGGTTGAGCCTGCGGGCGGTGGTCACCGATGCCGAGCGGCAGGAGATCGAGGAATACCTGCAGCGGCAGAACGCGGCCGGCGCTACCACCACCTTGCAGGAAATGGTGAGCTTGAAGGAGCGTACCAGTTCCGAGAATGACTGAACCCCTGGGCGAAGTGAGGCTGTAGGCTGTAGGCCGTAGGCCGTAAGCAAGGAAGGCCAGGCCTACGGCCCACAGCCCACGGCCTATAGCCCGACAAACGGCTTGCATCCACGGCATTTCTCGGGTTAGATATTGCGGGCTGCAGAGAAAGGTGACAGAGCAGCGAGCGGGCGGGGCTGTCCGCTTCCTTACGCTCGCGGCCCTGTCGTGAAGCCTTCTATGACGAAAGCCGATCTGATTGACGAAGTGTCCCGGGCAGTGGAAATGACGCGGAAAGACTCCGAGTCCATAGTCGATACGATTTTCGACAGTATCGTCCGGGCGTTGCGGGGGAACGAGAAAATCGAAATTCGGGGCTTCGGCAGCTTCCGGACGCGGCAGCGGCAGCCGCGCATCGGGCGGAACCCCAAGACCGGCGCCAAGGTGGAAGTTCCGGCCAAGACCATTCCTTATTTCAAGCCCAGCAAGGAATTGAAGGATTTAGTCAATGCCTCGGTGGCGCGGAGTGCGGAGCCGCCGCCGGCGCCGCCGGCCCCCTCCGAGCCCGTTTCCCAGCCGCCGTCGTCTTCCCCGGCGCCGTCCGCCTGAGGCGCGCCATGGATCGCCTGTGGAGTCCCTGGCGCTACCAGTACGTGAGCCAGGCGCCGGAGCAGCCTGCCTGCATCTTCTGCGAGCACGCCGCGGCCACGCAGGATGAGCGGAACTATGTCCTGCACCGCGCCGGGTTCAACTTCGTGCTGCTCAACCTCTACCCCTATACCAATGGGCACCTGATGATCGCGCCCTACCGGCACGTGCCGGACCTGGTCGAGACTCCCGCCGAAACGCTGGCGGAGATGATGAAACTGGCGCAGGCGGCGGAAGCGGCCTTGCGCGCCGAGTACCAACCCGAAGGGATCAACGTGGGCTTCAACCTCGGCCGCTGCGCGGGCGCCGGCGTGGCCGGACACCTCCATTTGCACATGCTTCCCCGCTGGTTCGGCGACACCAGCTTCATGACCGCCATCGGGGAGACCCGCGTCCTGCCCGAGGATCTGCGCGCCACTTATCAGAAGCTAAGAAAACATTTTTCTTGAAGAGAGTTCTCAGTTTTCAGTTTTCAGTTGTCAGTTGCTTGGGGCGCCGGCCTCGACGGCCGATGCTCCGAGGCGGCGGAAAACTGAAAACTGACAACTGAGAACTGATAACTTTCAACAGGCGGTGAACAATTGTCTAATCCGCAATCGGCAGTCCGCAATCCGCAATTGGTGGCGCTGGTGACGGGGGCGGGCCGGGGGATCGGGCGCGCCATCGCTCTGGAACTGTCGGCGGCCGGCTACGCCCTGGCCGCCAACTACCGGGCCGACCGGGCCTCGGCGGAAACGCTGGCCGAGGAGATCCGCGGGCGGGGCGGCTGCTGCGAGCCCTTCCAGGCCGATATCGGGGTGGCCGCGGACCGTGAGCGGCTGGTGCAGCTTTGCGCCGAGCGGTTCGGCCGCCTGGACCTGCTGGTCAACAACGCCGGCCAGGCCCCCGCCCGCCGCGACGACATGCTTGAAGCCACCGAAGAAAGCTTCGACCACCTCATGGCCGTGAACCTCAAGGGGCCCTACTTCCTCACCCAGCGGGTGGCCAACTGGATGCTGGAGCAACTGGAGAAGAAGACCATCCCCGCCGGCAGAATCGTGTTCATCACTTCGCTGTCGGCCTACGCCACTTCCACCAACCGCGGCGACTACTGCATCTCCAAGGCGGGGCTGAGCATGGCCGCGGCGCTGTTCGCCGATCGCCTGGCCGGCCGCGGTATCCTGGTGGTGGAGTTGCGCCCCGGCATCATCCTCACCGACATGGTGGCCAAGGTGAAGGAGGTCTACGACAAGAGGATCGCCGAGGGGCTGGTGCCGGAGCGGCGCTGGGGCTATCCGGCGGACATCGCGCGCGCCGTCCGCGCCATCGCCAACGGGGATTTCGATTTCTGCACCGGGGCGCGCATTGACGTGAGCGGCGGCTTCCAGCTCCAGCGCCTGTAGCCTTCACAAAGTTCTTTCTTCAGCCGTCTCTTGACTTTGTCTGGAACCGGGCGTATACATCCTTGCAGGAAACCTACCGCGCCACATATGTGCCTTCCAGGAGGAGCACATGAAACGCCTTCTGAGTTCGTTGCTTCGCTTTTTTCGGCAGTTGTCCCCTCCCAACCAGCCACTGATCTCGCCTGAGCAGATGCGCGAAGTGTTCCGCCAAATGTTGTGTGATCAGGAGATCAGGCTGTCGCTGAAGAGCATCATGGGGGAAGCTGAACCGGCATGCGTATCCGCCAACGATCCTCCGGCCTCCGAGGTCGCCGGGGGCGACGAAAATGGGAAGTTCGGCACTGTGGTCGGTGGGCCGCGCAACTACACCTTCTCCGCCGATGCGGCTACCAGGGTTCCGCTCACCGTGCAGGGCTTCGCCAGCCAGAGCGCGCCGTTGCAGAACTGGAAGAATTCGGCCGGCGACGTGCTGGCCACCGTGCAAGCCAGCGGCAAGGTCGGCATCGGCCTCTGGGCTCCGGCCAAGGAGTTGCACGTGCAGGGCGACATCCAGGTGGGCGCCGACTGGGCAGAAAACCCCTGGTTCCTCACCTTTATCTCCGCTGGGGGGAATAAGACCTCCGGCATCCGCTTCGGCACCGAGACGGCGCAATACCCGAAGTGGAGTCTGTACGGCAGTTCCAGCGACAGCAGCCTGCACATCAAAATGGGCGACACCGAGCGCCTGACCATCGACAGTGCCGGCAAGCTCGGCATCGGCGTGGCGAATCCGGGAGCGCCCCTCCACGTCCGGAAGGACCAGAACGCCGAGACAGACCTTATCCTGGGCAATTTCAACCAAGACGTTTTGGGTAGTCCAAATACGGGACTGGTGTTTTCCGCGTATCGCGACGTGGATGGCAACCACCCGGTTGCGAAGATCGTGGCAATCCCAAGCTATGATCCCGGCTCGAATCTGGGGACCACGGCCACCTTTGCGGACCTTGCGTTCCACACCACAACCGCTTGGAGCAACTTGTCCGAGAAAATGAGGATAACGAAGGCCGGCAATGTGGGCATGGGGACCACGACCCCGCTGTCGGAGTTGCACGTCAGGGGCAGGGCCGTCTTCACAGCCAGCGGAACGGTAACGGCGCTTCAGGGCCAAAGCACCGTGACGGGGACGGACACAGCATTCCTGGACCAGGTGAGGATCGGCGACCGGGTGACGATCGAGGCGGAGACGCGCTCGGTGCTGGCGATTGCCGACAAGAACCATCTCACCGTCGACGGCCCTTTCGACACCGAGCACTCCGGCCAGACGATGACGGTTCACCCGAGCCTGTTCCGCGTGGACGACTCGTCCGGCGCGACGCAGCTCCTGGTCAACGACCAGGGCTTGAACCAGATTGTCTTCCTGAGGCCGCTCGACCCTGCTGGCGATGACGGCGCGGCCATCAACGACGCGATCACCAACAGGCTGCCGGCCACCGGCGGAATCATCATGCTCACGCCCGGCACCTACAACATCCACACGACCATCTCGATCACCAAGAGCGGGGTAAAGCTTCGAGGCTACGGCGGCAACCGCGAGACCGACCCGGCCTCTAGCACACTGCTTCAGTGGGTTGCGGACGCGGGCGAGGATAAGGCAGTCATCCAACTCGGCGCTGACGAGGGCGGCGGCTACCCCCAGGGCATCGAACTCTCGGATCTGTCCATTGATGGGGCGGCCGGGCACGACGTTGAACCGAGCGCCTACCAAGCGGAAGTGGGCGTAGAGCTGGCCAGCGTCATGAACTGCGTGCTTCGTAACGTACACGTCAGAAACATGCGCCGAAGTACGACTCCACCGATCACAGGGGGCGTCGGCATCAGACTCATCTCGACGGCACAGCGGAACTGCGACTGGAATTCCTTTTACAACTGCTCGGCCTGGGGCTGCGCCAAGGGCGTAGTGCTGACAAACCCGTGGGGCCACCCACCGCCACCCCCCGAGGAGCAGGACAACACGAACCCGTCTCACAACATCTTTCTTGGCCTGGACATCAGGTATTGGGGTGACGGCGATCCGGAAAGTCACGGTGACGTTGGTCTGCACCTGCAAGTGTGTGACGGCAACGTCTTTTATCGTGTGTGGATGCAACGCCTGCACGGTAGCGACGGTCTGGGGTGGGGGGTCCTGATAGAGCATCCGGATTATACTGCGAGCAATTACTTTCACCAGCTCGTCCCCAGCATCGGCAAGTCGAAGGCGGGTGGGGAAGGGGGCAGCTTCTTGGTCAGGGCCACACGACCTCTGGCTGGACGCGACCATAAGAACTTCATCTTTGGATACGGGATCGGAGATCTTGCTGAGGCCCCCGTCGCTGAGCTGAACGGGAACCGCGTCGATCCCTCTTATTGGCTGTATTGGCTCGACGAGGAATCTCGCGGCCATGGGATCGCCAAGCTGGCGACCGTCGGAAGACCAAGTTTCACTCCGTTGAAGTCGCCGTTCACTGGCGAGCACTACAAGGTAGACGTGTCCGCCCACTCGACCTTGGTTCAGCAGACCCCACCACCGCCACCCCCACCGCCGGCAGATCCGCTGTACGAAGCGCGCTTTCTGGCGTTGGTCGAGGTCGGCGACCGAATCAGCATCAACACCAGCGATGGGGAAGAAACAAGGACAGTGGTGCAGGTTACGGATAACAGCCACTTCTCGGTCGACGTTCCTTTCAATGGCTCCGCCAGCGGCGCCGAGATGGATCTGTTTCCGTTTCTGTTGCGCATCGCCGATTCGTCCGATGCGGCGAAGCTCCTCGTTTCTGATTTGGGCGATACCCGCACGTCCGGTGGCGCGGATTTCGGGTCGCTGAAGATCGGCGGCACGGAGGTGATCACCGACGGGCGGCTGCTGCAGAACGTTCTGATGTCCCAGAACTACCCTGAGTCTATATCTCGCCCACTCGTTGACATTCTGGGGGACTTCCCAAGCGTGCTCGATTGGGGCGCGACCGGCGATGGGGTGACCGACGACCGGGCCGCATTCCAGAACGCCATCGACAACTGCGCGGGCAACCTACTCGTGCCGCCCGGCACCTACATGCTGAGTGACTATCTGGAGGTGCCGTCGAACATCACGATTATCGGCATTGGGCAACCCTGCCTGAAGCTGATGGCGTACAGGCCCTTCCGCACGAACCTTACGCCACCAACTGAGCCCAGTTTCAACGCTGTCATAACCAATGCCGATCGCGAGAATGGGAACCATCACATCCGGCTGGCGGGGCTGAAACTGGACGGCAACCGCGATTCCCAATACCAGACCGATCCCGGGCCACCGCCTAACCCGGGGCGCGGCGCCAACCTGGCGGTTGTCCTCTTCAACTATGTCTCTTTCTTTGAGATCGTGGATTGCGAGCTGACCGGAGGCGTCAGCGAGTGCTTCTATGCGTTGGGGGGCTCGAGCGACCCGGATTTTGGAACGACGCACGGCCTGGTCTCCAACTGCCACATCCACGACAGCGGCCAGCCTGATGTTGACTCTCTGGGCGTCCACGGTGATCGGGTGGACGGAATGGTGGTCAGCGGTTGTACCCTCCAGAACATCGGCCTGCGGGCGATTGGCTTCTCGAAAGGCACCAACGTTAGCGTGTGCGGTTGCACCGTCATCAATGCCCAAGGCGCGGTTCAGTTGGGCGGAACCCTCCACGCCAGCATCAGCGGAGTGAGCGGCAAGGACATCAGAAACGATGGCATCACGGTCGCCCTCGCCCCCGATTCAACCACGCCGCTCAACATAACCGTCGCCGCATGCTCCTTTCAGGCGAAAGACGGAAACACCGGTTACGGCGTGCGCATTGCGGGCGGAAACTTCGTGTCTGTGGGCAACGTCGCGGTCAGAGGGTTCGACCAGGATGGGTTCCGGGTTGAATCCGGTTACAACTCGCTGTCCAACGTCGTGGCGGCCAACTGCGGCGGATACGGCATGCGCCTGACGGGCGGGGACGCCACCGGCTGCACGGTTGGCTCGTACAGGGCGTTTTCGTGCGCCCTGGGCAGCGAATCGGAAGACAGCGGAGCGGCGGGCAACGAGTGGCATTCGCCACGGATGATCGCCGAGGCCCTGGCCTTGAACATCAACGGACAGCCTTGCATTGGAAGCAGCCGGGATATCGACGCCCATTCCCTGAAGGTGGGCACGCTGACGGCCGGGAAGCCGGTATTCGCGGGCTCCGACCTGGTGCTGGCTTCGCAGGACCTCGATCTACTTGCCGATTACATCGTCAATCAACTTCCCGTTGCGCGTGGCGGCACCGGGGCCGACAACGCCGCAGGCGCGCGCTGGATGCTGGAGGTGTACGGCAAGTCGGAGGTCTACACCAAGGCGGAAGTAGACGCCCTGCTGGCGGATTACGTCTCGCTCGCGACGTACAACGCGCATGGGCACTGGTTCGGTGTGCCCGGTCATGCGCACGGAGGCGTAACCGTTGGGAGTGGGACATCTGGCGAGGCCGGCGCCTATGGAAACAAGACTGGAGGTCCGTACTAGGTGGCCTCTCGGCGGCCGCGCGGCCGCGTTCTGCGCCATGGCCAATACGGCAGAGTTGTGCCTAGCCTTTGGCGCTCGCTGCGGCACAAGGAGGGCAGGAAAATGTCGCGGATGTTCTGTTTTCGGTAGGTAACGGTTTTTCTTCCGGCATTGGGGCAACGAACAGGGGGTAATCATGAACGCCAACTGGCGCTTTCTGACGCTGGGATGTGGGGCATGGGTGCTGCTCGGAGCGGCGCTCGGGTTGGCAGCGGCCCAGGCACCGCCGGAGATCCGGATATTTCCGATTCCCTTGGGAGGCAAGCCCGCCGGCATGGAGTCCGCCCCGTCTGCGGGACTTGCGATCGCCATTTCGGATACGAATTCAGTTTCACTCGATGTGGGCCCCACAGGTTCGGGCAGGAAAGTGGAACAAATCCCGTCACCGTATGCTATAGCCTTCTGCGGCGATAGCTACACGCCGCCTACTGACGTCCAGATGCTGGTGACCTCGCCGTCGGCGGGTCTGGTAACATTGCTGAACTACGACTCCCGCAGAGTGCTGGCCACGTTTCAGGTGGTTGCGCGGCCCTACTCTGTGACCTGTTGGGGAACTGCGGCGTTTATCTCCAGCTACGGTGACGACAGGCTGGTAGTCGTACACCTCAGTACAGGGCGCGTTCTGGCAAGTGTTGACGGTGTCGCCGCGAGCCGCAGCCTTCGCGGTTTGGTGGTCGTCAAATCCCGCGCTTGGGTAGCGGGCACGGATGCGAACGTCGTGACGGTGGTGGATCTCGTCTCTTACAGGGTGCTGGCCCGCATTCCCGTGCGCCGGCCCACTGCCATCCGCACGTCCAGATCCGGCGGTCAGGTTTATGTTGCGAGCGCGGACGACAACGCCGTTCTTTCCATCGACGCAGATACCCTGGCCGTTCTACCGCCGTATCTGAGCAACGTCCCCAATCCGCAGGACATCGATCTGGGCAGCGACCTCGCCGGCGGCCCTAACGACATCGGCTACTTTATTCCCGGCGGCAGCCTGAATTCTGTGGCCCGCGTGTGGAACGGCCAGGTCACGATCATCCCGAGTATCCCGGGCGCAGCGTCGGTGGCGTCCGGGCGCTACCACGCGTGGGTGACCAGCCCAGATACCAATAGCGTGTACTACATTCAGCAAGCCCTCCCTCCGCCTGCATTTTTGTTGGCCAATGCCGCTTCCTTCCAGTCCACCGCCGACCCCTCCGGCCTTGGGCCGGCTCCGGGTTCGCTCGCCAGCAAGTTTCCGACGACCGGGGCAACCCAGAGCTTTTACGCGTCCTCGCTGCCGCTGCCTACCACGCTGGGCGGCGTTTCCATCAGCATCGGCGGCAAGCTGGATTACAGCCTAAGCGGGGGGTGGACATACTCGGGCGGCACGCTGGCGCCGCTGCTTTTTGTGGGTCCCAACCAGATCAATTTCCAGATCCCGCCAGGGACCGCCCCTGGCGAGGTCGCCATGCAGCTTCTGGGACCCGACGGCAAAGCTCGGCAAACCGGCATGGTGCGAGTGGCGTCTTCCTGGCCGGGGATTTTTACCTTCCTGATGAGTGGAAAAGGGCAGGGAGTGGTTCTGAACCAGGACAACTCGCAGAACGGCGACCCGCAGAACTTCGTCGGCGTGAAGCCGGCAGCGCGCGGCAGCGTGATCCAGATATTTGCCACGGGGGCGGGGGAGACGACCCCGGCGCTGGGCGCGGGCGAAGCGGCGCCCGCCAGCGGCAACCCGCTGGTGCTCACCAAGGTCCAACCGACCGTGACCATCGGCGGCAAGAGCGCCAAGGTGCAATTCAGCGGCATGGCGCCGGGCTTTGTGGGGCTGTGGCAAATCAACGCCGAGGTGCCACAGGACGTGACGCCGGGCATGGCCGTGCCGTTGGTTATCACCGCCGCCGGCGTCAGTAGCAACACCGTCACCATCGCCGTGCAATAGCGGCTGTCGGCTTACGGCTGTCGGTTGACGGCCTCTGGCCGAATGGCCGCTGCATTTCCCGCGGCTGCTCGGGACCAGTTGAGTAGTAAACGAACGCCAAGAGTCCCGGAGGGACGACCGAAACCGGCCATTTGCGGGAGGTTCGGTCGTCCCTACGGGACTCGGCTCCTTCTTCTCAGTTTCCCAGCGATAAATCGCTGGGCTATCTTCGGCCGCGCCTCCGGCGCTCGCTGTACATTAGGCCGCAGCCAAAGGCAAAGAAGCGTTGGACGCACTACACTCGTAGCCGGGAAGCAGATGATCCCGCTTCCCCGATGAGTCGAATGAACCCATCCCGTGGCCCGGCCTTTTTATTGCGGATTGCGGATTGCCAGCTCACGCCGTTGAAATCCGCAATCCCTAATCCGCAATCCGAAATCCAAAATGGCTTTGTGCTATTCTTCATTGGCGAAAGGAGCAGGCCATGACCGACATTTCCCGCCGCAACTTCATCCGGCGCGTAGGCGCGACTTCCGCCGCGCTTCCGGCCCTCTCGACGGCGCTCGCCGCCCAGGCCAGAGGCGGCATACCCAAGCGGGTCCTGGGGCGCACCAAGCGCGAGGTGTCCATTCTGGCCTTTGGCGGCGGCAGCCGCTTCCTGGCCTACAAGAGCGAAGAGGAAGGCATCCGGGCGCTCAACCGCGCCCTCGATCTGGGCATCACCTATGTCGATAGTTCGACCGACTACGGCAAGGGCGACAGCGAAATCAGAATCGGCAAGGCGCTGGGCGCGCGGCGCAAGGACATCTTTCTGGCCACCAAAGCCGACCTGCGCGACTACGACGGCGTCATGCGGACGCTGGAGCAGAGCCTCAAGCGCATGCAAATCGACTACCTGGACCTGTTCCACCTGCACGGCCTCGGTCCCCTGGCCGACCTGGAGAAGATCGAGAAAGAGGGCGGGCTGAAGGCGCTCTACAAGGCGCGCGAGCAGAAGATGGCCACCTTCATCGGTATGAGCTGCCACCAGGAGGGCGCGGTGCTGAAGACGGCCATCGAGCGGCACGACCTGGATTGCGTGCAGATGGCCCTGAACGCTTCCCGCGCCAACCAGTTCGAGGAACTGGCCCTGCCGGCCGCCAGGAAAAAGAACCTCGGCGTCATCGCCATGAAGATAGCGGCCCAGGACAAGATCGTGGGGGCCGGCGCGGGGAAAGCCGGGATTGAGTCGCTGCTGCGCTACACGCTGTCCTTGCCGGTCACCGCGGCCGTCATTGGTATGCCGAAGCTCGAAATGCTGGAGCAGAACGTGGCCCTCGCCCGCGCCTTCAAGCCGCTGCAGCCCGCGGAGATGGACGGCATTTATCGCCAGGTGGCGCCGTCGCAGGCCGCCGTGGCCCGCTTCTTCTCCGACCACCTGGACGCGTAAAGGGGGAAAACCAATCCGCAGATGGCGCAGATTCTCGCAGATTAGAATCCCCGCCATCCATCAGCGGCGGCTGTAGCGGCGACCCCGCCAGGCGGGGTCGCCATCCGGGCGGCGGTCTAAAGGTCGCTGCTACAATTCTTTCACCGAGGCCTGCTTATCCGGCTTTGCGGAGGCTTTGCGGGGGGTTGAAGCTGGGTGGGCGGACGCCGCTTCCCTGCCAGTCCTGCACTTCCAGCTCGGCGCGTTGCCGGGGCCATTTATAGCGTTCCGCCAGCACGAGGATAAGCTCCTGCCGGTCGCCGTCGATCAGCTCCAGGTCGCGATCGCCAAGCTTGGCCCATCGTTCCTGCGCCAGCACCTTCATCCGCTCCCAGTTCCGGGAGATTTGGTCCCATTTCATGGATCAGGTTCCCCTACATGATTGGATGTTGGCGGAGGGCAGAAAGCTGCGGCGGGAGTTCGTGCAGCCGGCGGCCGTCAGCCGGAATTCAGTTGCGGGAAAAGAAACCGCGGCCGGAACCGCCATCCTCTTCCTCCTCTTCCTCGTCCAGGTCCTCATAGGGGAGGAGCAGTTCCAGGTCTTCAACGACCGATTCGAATTCCTCATGCCAGGGCGCACTCAGCGCGTAGTTCAGCCACTGGCCGCCGTGTTCGAAGGCCATGCGAATCCACGCCGTTTGCCCCACCCGCTTGCGCAGCGCCTCGAATTGCCTGGTGTAGGCGCGCCGCTCGTCGCCGTCCAGCTCGCAGTCCTCGAGCTTCTCGAACGCGTCTTCCAATGCCGCCTGGGTCAGCTCTTCCGAAGCGAAGACCAGCAGCCGGGCGCCCGACTCCTTGGCCACGTCCACGAATTGGCGCCAGTCCGGATACGAAGCCCCATCCCAGAAGAGTGCGCTCTCCGGATCAGGCGTGCACGTGCTGTAAAAGACGGGCAGCCCCGACTGGTGGACGTAGTCGATCATTTCCGATCGCACGCGCTTCAGGTCGAGTTCGGTCTGCGGCATAGTCGGACTTCAGTCTTGCTTCCTGGGACGCCGGCATCTCGGCCCGCGGCCTCGAGACCCAAGTTCATTTCGCCTGGCCGATGATGAACACGTCGGTACCCGCGGCCAGGTCGCGGGCCGATGGCGTGACGATGGTGCGGGGACCGATGTGAATTTTCCCCTTGGCGTTCAGCGCGGCCCTCACATCGTTCTCACAAACAAAGTCTACCACCTTTGGCGAGGATGCGGGCGAAAGGGGGCCGGAGGAGGCGCGCTCGGCCGCCGGGCCGGACGCCCGTGCGCCGGCAGGGGCGGCCTCAGGCCTCGTGCCTTTTGACGCCAGGAAGCGCGCCACCACGCTCTGGATGGTCTGCCGATCGGGCAGCGCGATGTGGGCCGAGCTCGCGGGAGCATCGCCGCCCGCCAGGAGGGAAACTCGAGCCGGCGGCGCCGGAATGCCGGCCTGGCTGGCCGGCAGGGAGGAAGCCGCCAACGGCGCCCCGGCCCGCGTGGCTTGCTCTTCGACCGGGCGTGTTTCGTAGGCGATTCGCTTGGTGTTGATCAGGTGCAGGGGCGAGATATTGTCGCCGGTGCTGTTGCCGCCCAGAGCGCCGCAGCCCAGCGTCATGGCCGGCAGCAGCCCGGTGGAGTAGCCGACCGAGCCGTGGGGCGCCGGTGAATTCACAATCACCCGGCAGGCCGGCATGCGCAGCCCGAACTCGCGGATGCGGCCGTCGTCGCGCGAATGGATGGCCACCGTGTGCCCCAGCCCACCGAAGCGCAGCAGGCTCTCGCAAACCTGGCAGCCCTCCTCGAAGTCCTTCACGAAGTAGAGCGCCAGCACCGGCGACAGCTTCTCGGCCGAGAGCGGGTGCTCCTTGCCCACGCCGCGCAGCGGGGCGATCAGCACGCGGGTATTCGGGGGAACCGACAGGCCGGCCGTCTCGGCCACGGCCACCGCCGATTGGCCCACGCACTTCGGGTTCACCGTCCATTCCGGCGTCACCAGCACGCCGCCGAGCTTCCGGATTTCCGCCTCGTTCAGGATGTACGCGCCCTGGGCCCGCAGCTCGGCGAGCACCTGTTCGCGCAGCGGCTCCTCGGCCACGATGGCCTGCTCGCTGGAGCAGACCGTGCCGTTGTCGAAGGTCGTTCCGCGCACAACGTCGGCGACGGCCTTGCGCACCTCGGCGCTTCTCTCGATGAAGGCGGGCACATTGCCGGGCCCGACGCCGAAGGCGGGCTTGCCGCTGCTATAGGCGGCCCGCACCAGCCCGGAGCCGCCGGTGGCCAGGATGACGCCGGTGCGCCGGTGCTTCATCAGCTCGTTGATGGCCGCGCGCGTGGGGTGGTGGAGGCAGCCGATCACGTGCTCCGGCGCCCCGGCGGCGCGGGCCGCCCGGTACAGCACGTCGGCGGTGTGGCAGGTACAACGGACGGCGTTGGGGTGCGGGCTGATCACCACCGCGTTGCACCCCTTCAGCGCGATCAGCGACTTGTAAATGGCCGTGGAGGTGGGATTGGTGGTTGGAGTCAGGGCGATGACCACGCCCACCGGCAGCGCCACTTCCAAAACCCGCGCCTGGCGGTCCTCGCGCAACACCCCGACCGTTTTCATGGCGCGGATGGCCTGGTGCAGGTCGCGCGAGCACAGCAGGTTTTTCTGCACCTTGTCGGCGAAAACCCCGTAGCCGGTTTCCTCGACTGCCTCCCGGGCCAGGTCCTCGGCGGCGGCCGTGGCCGCCTGCGCCATGGCATTGATGATGGCGTCCACCTGTTCCTGCGAAAAGGCGAGGAACCGCCGCGAAGCCTCGTAGGCCCGTTCTACGAGGTCACGCGCTTCCTGGATGGAGGCGAGATCGGGATCCATGGAGGTGTCAGGTATCAGGTGTCAGGTGTCAGGTGTCAGGGAGGCTTCCGGCGCCGGC
>JAPKYU010000282.1 GCA_026394175.1 Acidobacteriota bacterium
ATGGCGTCCCGGAAGCCCGTCAGGCGGTCCTCCTGGGTGGCCACGCCCAGCACCCCGCGGATCACGGCCACTTTGCCCTTGCCGCCGATGGTCCGCACCACGTACTCGCCCGCCAGCCGCCCGCCCAGCCGGTTGTCAATGCCGATGAAGCTGGCCCGGTAGGGCCAGGGCACGTCGGTATCCACGATCACCACCGGGATTCCGGCCGCCCGCGCTTTGTCGAGCACGGGAATCACCTCGGACACCCCGGCGGGGGCCACCGCCAGCGCGGACACCTTTTTCAGGATCTGGTCTTCGAGGATGGAAACCTGCTGGTCGATGTTGATTTCCCGCTCGGGTGCCAGCACCGCGAAGCGAACGGCGGGATCGGCGCGCGCCGCGGCTTCCGCGCCGGACCTGAGGCGCTGCCAGAACTCGCTGTCGAGCGCCTTCACCACCAGGACGATCTCGAGCTTCCCGGCCTTCTCCGTTCGCCAACAGGCGCTGGAGAACAGCAGCGCGGCGGCCAGCGCGGCCGCCTGGAACCGGCGATTGCGGAAGTTCATTCGTTACCTCCTCACGGCGCGGCTCTTTTCGGTGGCCCGCTGCCGCACCACGTCCACCCACACGGCAACCACGATGACCACGCCGATCACCACCGTCTGCCAATAGGACGATACGTTCAGAAGGTTCAATCCATTCCGCAGCACACCCATGATCAGCGCGCCCACCAGGGTGCCGGCCACGGTTCCCATGCCTCCGAAGAAGCTGGCCCCGCCGATGATGACGGCGGCGATGGAATCCAGCTCGGCGCCCACCCCGGCCAGGGGGAATCCGGAGTTCATGCGGCCGGCGAGCACGATGGCGCCCAGCGCCGACATGCCGCCGCTGATCGCGTACACCATGATTAGCCGCCGGTCCACCGGAATGCCGGAAAGCAGCGCCGCCTGCCGGTTGCCGCCGATGGCGTAGGTGTCACGGCCGTAGGTGGTGTAGCGCAGAAAAACGTGAAACAACAGGCAGCAGAAGACCACCAGCAGCACGGGCGCCGGAATCCAGGCAATCGAGCCGGCGCCCAGAAAGCGGAAGCCGGCCGGCAACTCCGAAACGGGGAAGCCGCCGGTCAACACCAGCGCCAGCCCTCGGGCGAAGTTCATCATGCCCAGCGTGGGGATAAAGGGATGGGGCAGACGCAGCTTGGTGAACAGCACGCCGTTCAGCGCGCCCAGGAGCACGCCGATGGCCAGCGCCCCGGCCACCGCCAGCACCGGCGGCACACCCGCCTTCACCAGCATGGCCACCAGCACGCAGCAAAGACCCAGGATGGAGCCGACCGAAAGATCGATGCCGGCGGTGATGATCACCGCCAGTTGTCCGAGCGCCAGCAGGGCATTCACCGCCGACTGCCGGAATACGCCCATCAGGTTGTCGAACCGCAGGAAATGGTCCGACAGTACGGCCAGCGTGCCGGAGAGCAGCAGCAGGCCGAGCACCGGCCCAAACCGCCGCAGCAGAACCGCGGGGGCCAGGGCCGCGGCGAGGCGCTCTCGAACTTGCTGGACGCGGGTCCGACCTGGCGCGGCCGTCAATTCTCACCCCCGGTCGCCAATTGCATGATCCTCTCCTGGGTGGCCTGCGCGCGGGCCAGTTCTCCGGCGATGCGCCCGCGGTGCATTACCAGGATCCGGTCGGCCAATCGCAGAATCTCCTCCAGCTCGGAAGAGACAAACAACACGGCCGCGCCGCGGGCGGCAAGACCCCGTATGATCTCATAGATATCCGCCTTGGAGCGGACGTCCACGCCGCGTGTGGGCTCGTCCAGCAGGAAAACGCCGGCGCCGGCAAACAGCCACTTCCCCAGCACCACCTTCTGTTGGTTGCCGCCGCTCAAGTGCTGCACCGGCTGATCGAGGCCGGCCGCTTTGATGCGCAGGGCCTCGACCAGCCGCTCTCCGGCCTGCTTCTCCGCGCCGCCGTTGGGAAAGACGCCGGCGCGGGCGTGGGCACGCGGCGCCGCCAGCACCAGGTTGAACAGCAGCGAGCCGGTCAAGACCAGGCCCTTGGCCTTGCGGTCGTCCGGCACCAGCGCCAGTCCGTGCCGGACCGCGTCTTCCGGCGTGCGGAGCGTCACCGGCTGCCCGTTGACGAACAACCGGCCGGCCTCGCGCTCCCCGACACCGAACAAGGACTCCAGCAGTTCGGTCCGGCCCGCGCCGGCCAGGCCGGCCAGGCCCACGATCTCGCCGCGGCGCAGGGTGAGGTGGATGTCACGGAAGCTGCCTGCTGCGCTCCATCCCTCGATCCGCAGCGCCTCCGCGGCAGCGGGCGGCGAAGCCGATGGCGGCGGCCGGTCCTCGATCTCGGCGCCGACCATGGCACTCACCAGTTCGCCGTGGCTGGTATCGGCCACAAGGCGGGTCATGATCCGCCGCCCATCCCGCAGCACCGTGACGCGGCCGGCCACCTGAAATATCTCCCGGAGCCGGTGCGAGATATAGATGACCGCTACGCCCCGTCCGCACAACTGTGCGATCACGGAGAACAAGCGCGCTGCTTCCTTCTCCGAAAGCGGCGCGGTCGGCTCGTCCATGATGATCAGGCGGGCGCGCGCGGCCAGGGCCTTGGCGATTTCCACCAGTTGCCGCTCGGCCAGGCTCAGGCTTTCGACCGGCTGCGCGGGGCCGATGGCCTGGCCCAGCTCCGCCAGCAGGCTCCGGGCGCGTTCTTCCATCTCCCCCCAGCGCACCCAGCAGCGTAGCCGCGCCACCGGATGGCTGCCCAGGAAAATGTTTTCGGCCACGCTGAGCTGCGGCGCCAGCGCCAGTTCCTGGTGCACGAAGCTGATCCCTAGTTCCTGCGACTGGCGCGGGGTGGCGGCGATGACCCGGCGTCCCTCCCATAGCATTTCGCCGGCGTCCGCGGCGTGGACACCGCCCACAATGTTCATCAGCGTCGATTTTCCGGCGCCGTTTTCGCCCACCAGGGCGTGCACCTCGCCGGCACACACGTCGAAATCCACCTCATGAAGCACCGGGATGGTATGGAACGACTTGGCGATGCGCCGAAGCTCGAGCAGCGGCGGGCCATGGGGTTCGGGCAACACGACCTCCGGTTGGCGCCGACCATGGGAAGAAACATCGGCCAACAGGCGGAAGGCCGAAGGCGGAAAACAGAAGGCGGCCCCGCGTGTTCTTGCTGCCTTCCGCCTTCTGCCTTCCGCTTTCGACCTTCGCCGCCGTTGGATCGTTTCAGCGACAACGCACTAACGGTCTTCCCTGGGCGGCGCGGTGGATTCCCGCACGATCAACTCGCCGGGAACCGTGATGTTCTCCTCGGACTCGGCGCCGGCCAACAAACTCAACAGCGTCTCCATGGCCAACTGCCCCATGCGTCGCTTGGGCTGGCGGACGGTGGTCAGCGGGGGATGGCAGAACTGGGCCAGAAACAGGTCGTCAAACCCCACCACCGAAACATCGCGCGGCACCTCGAGGCCGGCCAGTTGCAGGCGCCGCAGAACGCCCAGCGCCGACATGTCGTTGTAGCAGAACACGGCGGTAGGCAACTGCGGCAGCGCCAGCAGCTTCTCGACGGCCCTCATGCCGCCCTCCGATTTGCCGTCGCCGTGCACCACCATCTCCGGCTGGAATGGCAGGCCGGCCTCCGCCAGCGCCTCGCGGTAGCCGGCGAAACGCTCGCTGTCGGACTGGTAGCCGTACTGGTCGCCCAGGTAGGCAATGCGTTTGTGCCCCAGCGCGATCAGGTGGCGGGTGGCATCGCGGCTGGCCTCCAGGTTGGCGATCATCACCGAATGCACGAACTCCCCCGGGTGCTGGTTGTTGATCAGCACGATGGGAATGTGCATCCGCGACAGCATGGGAGTGTACAGCGCCCCGACCCGCGACGACGTTACGACAATCCCATCCACCCGCCGCTCCTCGAAGGAATGCACCACCTTGATCTCGCGCTCCGAATCGGCGTTGGAATTGGCCAGGAACACGGAGTAGCCATGATCGTTGGCGGTCTCTTCGATGCCCCCGATGATTTCGGCAACGAACGGATCGGCGATGGTAGTGACCACCACCCCGATGGTGCTGGTGTGGTTGGTGGCCAGGCCGCGGGCGATGGCGCTGGCGCGATAGCCCATCTCCTCGGCAATGTGTTGGATCTTCTCGGCGGTCTCCCGCTTGACGAGCGGGCTGTGTTGCAAGGCACGCGAGACAGTGGAATGGGACACCTCGGCGGCGGTGGCGATGTCGCGGATGGAAAGCTGCCTGGGCTTGCTGCACACGCTCGCAGTGCGGATGGTGTTCAAGGATCCCCTCGGAGAGCGCTCTCCTCAGTGGCCCGGGATGAGCA
>JAPKYU010000212.1 GCA_026394175.1 Acidobacteriota bacterium
ATAATAGAGGGAATCCCGTTTATCGCATCCGTCTGGTTCTCAGGCAGTTAAGGGCAGTCGGAGGAATGGGGAACAGACAAACCAGGACCATCCCGCAGGGCGGGACGGAACCAACAGAGCCGCGAGTGCAAGACGGGGGCCGGCCGGCTCAGGCCGCGTTGCGTCAGGCGCTCCCGGCGGCAGCAGGGGGAGCAACCGGTCTGAGACTGTAGTTTGTGATCGCCACCCCGGTTCCGAATCTGCCCGCCGTCTCGGCGTCCACAACGCGCACCACCTGCACGGTGCACCAGAGCAGACCCGCTTCGCCGCCAGGCTCCAGGGCCGGCAACGTCAATTGGCAGTCCAGTTCCGAGCCGATGTCCCACTTGACCGGGGACTCGAAGAAGATCCCCGACCCGCTGATGTCCACGGTTCGGGTTTGGATTGGGAGCGCATCGAGCGGCTTGGGCCGAACTGTCAGGGCGATGGCGAGGCGCAAGCGCCGATGGCTTCTTCTTTCCGATCCGGTCATGGGAATTCCTGTCCCCAGGCATACACAATCGGCTGTCAGTGCTTAAAGGGACGGGGGACCGCAAGTTCGTATATGAGCCTTTCGTACTACTGGCGTTGGCCTAAGTTGGTCACCGCTTTGACTAACTGGAGGTATCCGAGGCGCAACATGGTTCCTTCACAGCTCGCTGACGCTTACGGCTGAGGTGGCCCAGCGGCCTCCCCATCGTCGTTTTTGCACGGGAGGGACTATACTAGCCGCGCCATGAAACAGAACCGCGGCGCTTTCGTCATGATGGTGCTGGCCGCCCTGGCGCTGCCGGCGGCGTGGGCGGCTGACCCGGCATCGGCGTTCGTGCGAGTCAGCCCGCGCGACGCCCGCTACCTGGAGCTCAGCGACGGCACTCCATACATCCCCATCGGCCTGAACATGATCAGCCCACCGCGCGCGCATCGGCGCGAGCCCTGTAGGCCGCCAGGTGGAAATGGGCTTCCTTGCTGGGCTTGGGGCCGGGCAGGGCCTCGCCGGCCCAGTTCACCTCCGCCAGATCGTCCTCCGCCAGATCCCCGAATGAGGAGTTGGTCGGGCTGACAATGACGCGGCCTTCCACCCGCACGCTGATGTTGCCGGCGGTGCCGAACGTGTATCCGCGCTGGTAGAGCGACCTGGCGATTGCAACCAACTCGCCTCGCTCGCTCATCGCACCACCAACACGGCGGGTGCTTTGCCGAACGATTCCGGCTTCTTCAACTGCCGGTGCACCTGGGCGCGATTCAATTTCACCGGCTCGCGCTTGCCGGTCCACGTGTCTATCCACTCAGCCTGGGCCTTTTCGGGCGCGTCCAGCGCAAGCAGGTTGAGCGTGAGTTGGGGGCCTTCCACGTAGCACGCATACGCGCGCCCCGGTTCGGCCAGGCATGGACCGCCAACCGCCACTTCATTGTGCGGCTCCATTCGCCAATAGGGCAGCGCCGCGAGCGTGTCCTTCAGCAACTGGAAGCGCTGCATCCCGGGCGGTTCCGGATCCGGCTTGACCACATCCCAGGCGGTGTTGTGGTAGTAGTAGACGCCGTAACCGCCGGCGAGGTAGATGAGCCAGGCGCGCCGCAGTTGCTCCTGCCAGTCATGGACAACGTTGTAGCTGGGAAAAGTATCGACGCCGCGCTCGTAGCCGAATTCCGAATTCACCACCGGATAGCGGCGGATG
>JAPKYU010000678.1 GCA_026394175.1 Acidobacteriota bacterium
CGTAGTGTGCCCGGACGGCAAAAGGAAGGGCAAAGGGGATGTAAAAAGGTAGCGGGGAACGAAAGAGGCCGCGGAAAGGCCCCGCGCACAGGGCGCGCAGAGGTGGCCAAGCTGCGTGCAGGCCAATTTCTTCACAGCTTCTTTGCCTTTCCGTCGGCGATGCTCTCTCTCTGTCGAGGCTGCGCCTCGACAGTTCGCCAGGGCCGGCGGAACTGGATTGGGAAGTCCGCGGAACAAGCGGCCGTCTATGGGAACTGCCGCCGCTTCAACTCGTCATGAGAGACGTTCTCGCCTTGTTCTGTCTCGGCAGCCAGGATACGCGCGCTCGTCTCGTCGTCAACTTTCTCCGGAGGAGACTCGCTCAGCCGCTGGGCCAACTCCTCGTCGCTGATCGGCTGTAAGGTGTCCAGCAGAGTCAGAAGAGCCCGGATCTGTCGCGGAGGCAATCGTTCGATCATCTCGTGAAGCCGGTCCATATCACTCATAATCCGCCGCACTCGGCCCATCCAGAGCTAATAGCTCCAAGTTTCGTGCGCGAGCGGGGCGGAATTCAACTCCTGGCGATACAAGCGCCATTGCCGCAGGTGCTTGTCCATAAGCGAGATGAATCGGTCGTTATGATGTCGCTCGATGAGATGCACGAGTTCATGGACGACGAGATATTCGAGGCATCTCACCGGCTTCTTGGCCAGTTCGAGGTTCAGCCAGACGCGACGGGCGTCAGTGTTGCAGGCGCCCCACTTGGTTTTCATTTTCTTAATGCGACACTCAGCGGCCTGAACACCCAGGGCCGGTTGCCATTTTTCAAGGAGCGGCGGAATGAGTTCCTTGAGTTGTTGGCGATACCAGCGCTGCAGCACCCGCTCTCGCTGTTTGGTATCCGTTGCCGGCCGCACATGGAGTTCCAAAGCAGACTTATTGCGCACCAGAACTTTGGCTGCGCCATCGTGGTGGACGACGCGCAGACGATACCGTTGCCCCAGGAAATAATGGCTCTCGCCGCTGACCATCTCCCGTTCAGATTGGCGCTGCTGGGCTTTAAACCCCGCCTGTTGGCGTTTGACCCACCCAAGCTTCCCGATTACCGCCAGCCGCACGGCGCCATCGCCGACTCGGAGCGGCGCCGCCACCCGCACCCGGCCGTTGGGGGGGTATACACCCAGGTGCAGGTTTTTGATGTCCTTCCGGACAATCTGAACCCGCAGGCCATTGACGGTGATGTGGCGTTGTTCAGTATTCATGCTGGTTCTTCACCAGTTCCAGAACCTGCTCGGTGAGCCCCTCGTCATCTTTCAGCACACCCTTGATGGCGAGCCTCACTTTCTTGACCTTGAATGAGTTGCTGCGCCAGTCGTCCTGTTCATGGTTCTCGGATACGACCCGCCGGCGGCCGGGTTCTTCGCCTTCTTTGTCAGTTCGACAATCTTTTCCAGATATTCCTGGTAATCCAGCGCCTCCTTCTTGCGCTGCTCGATCAGCGCGTCAAGCAATTCAGACATCTTTTCGTAATACTTCGGGTTGATCGGCTGCTCGTCGATGATCAATTTGCGGACGTTGTTCTCAATGGCCTCCGCCGCCGCCTCCTTGTTGTCGCGGATGCCCTCCGGCAGGGCGTTCACGGCATCGGGACCGCGTTCGACGATGAGTTCGATCAACGACATGTCGTCGAAAGCGGAAACCTTCTGGCTGTCTTCGGCGCGGATGTAGGCGTCGATCAGGTGGCGCATGGCCGGCTCATACATCTTGAGGTCGATGTAGTCGGCGCTGGCCAGCTTCACTTCGCTGCGCACCTTCTCATAGTGGTTCACTTCGGCCTTCAGGGTGCCGATCTCGGCGGGGGCGTAGCCCGCTTCTTCGAACTCATTGGCAAGATTCGCAAAAGCCCGGACGAACGCGGCCACGTGTTTATACAGCGCCAAGCGATTCGGCTCGTTCTCTTTGAGCTGCTCGGCGTTGCCGGAATCCCTGGCGCAGAAATAGCGCAGGTAGGCCGCCGTGTCCTTCGGCGCCTCCACCGGCTCGCAGAGCGCCTTTACGGCCTCCCGCGCATCCTCCAGGTGCTCGCGCGCTTTGCCCAGCCGGTTTTCCAGCAGGCCGGCGACGTCTTCCTTGTCGTAGCCGTCGAGAGCCCCCGAGGTGTAATCCTGAACCGCGCCCTCCAGGCTCTTGAACAGGTCCTTGTAATCGATGATGTAGCCGTATTCCTTGTCGTCGCCGTCCAGCCGGTTCACCCGACAGATGGCCTGGAACAGGCCGTGGTCGCGCATCTGCTTATCGATGTAGAGGTAGGTGGCCGGGGGCGCATCGAAACCGGTCAGCAGCTTGTCGACCACGATCAGAAGCCCCATCTGTCCCGGCTCGTCGATGAACTTCTTTTTCACCGCCTTCTCGAATTCGTCCACCTTGTTCACGGCGGTTTCCGCAGGCTCGTTGAACCACGCGGCGAGCATGTTCTTGTAGATGTCATACTGCCGCAGTTTCTCCGTCAGCCCCTCGCCGCTTTCCTCGCCTTTGAGATCGGCGGGTGACGGCCTGTAGGAAGTGACAATAGCGCACTTGCCGGCCAGGCCGGTCTTGGCGAACAGCTCGTAAAGCCTGCACGCCTGGTAGATGCTGCCGGAGACGAGCATCGCGTTGCCGCGCCCGCCCTTCAGCCGGTCGCGGGTTTCCATGTCCAGCAGGACATCGGCGACGATTTTTTCCAGCCGCGACTGGCTCGACAGCACTTTCCGCATCGTGCCCCAGCGCTGCTTGAGCTGCGCCTTGGCCAGATCGGTGAGGCCCTTGGTCTTGGCTTCGAACCACTGATCGATCTTCTCCTCCGAGGTGATGTTCTGGTCGATGTCCCGCGCTTCGTAGCGCAGGTCGAGCACCACTTTGTCCTTCACGGCCTCGTCGAACTTGTAAGTGTGGATGTAGCGGCCGAAAACCTCGAGGCTCTTTTTCTTGTCGGCCTTCAGCAGCGGCGTACCGGTGAAGCCGATGAAGATGGCGTTCGGCAAAATGGCCTTCATCGCCTCGTGCAGTTCACCGGACTGCGTGCGGTGGCATTCGTCTACGAACACATACAGGTCGCCCTTGGCCGTGAAACCGGGCGGCAGCGCTTGCTTGATCTCGCGGATGTAGCCGGCGATGTCCCCGGCCTCCTCGGCGCCTTCCTTGCCGCCAAACTTGTGGATCAGCGAGCAGACCAGCCACGGCGTGGTGGCGTTGAGAGTGGCGATCAGGTCGGCGCCGCTCTTGGTGCGGTAGATGTCTTCGTTGACGCCGCTGAAGACCCTTTCGATCTGCTCGTCGAGCTCGGTGCGGTCGGTAACGATCAGCACCCGCCCGCCCTTTTCGCGGATCCACTTGGCCAGCCACACCATGGTGAGGCTCTTGCCCGAACCCTGCGTGTGCCAGATAATGCCGCCCTCCCGGCGGCCCACATGGGCTTGCGCGGCGCGCACGCCGAAATACTGGTTGTGGCGGCAGATTTTTTTCGTCCCCGCGTCAAAGACCAAGAAGTCGTGAACCAGCTCCAGAAAACGGGTCTTGCCGCAAAGCTGGATCAAAGCGCGGTCGAGTGGGTTTTCGACGGTTGTCCCGCCGGCGTCTCGCCGGCCGGCCCCAACGACAGGGTTGTCCTCCTTCCACGTCAGGTAATACTTCTCCCGAGTCTGAATCGTGGCGTAGCGCAGCCCTTCGGTGTCGTTCCCCGCCATGATCAACTGCATCGTCGAGAAGAAGTGTTCGATGAAGACCTTCTTCTGGTTGTCGAGGTTCTGGCGGATGCCTTCGGCCACGGAAATCGTGGAGCGCTTGAGCTCCAGCACACCCAGCGCGATGCCGTTCACATAGAGCACCACGTCAGGGCGCTTGCCGTACGCTTTGACGTCGGCTGCCGGGACGGTGACTTCCTCGGCGATGGCGAAGTCGTTTTTCTCCGGTTGCTTCCAGTTGATCAGCCAGACGGTCTGCGTGTTCTCGCCCGCTTCGGGCTTAACCTTCACCCCAT
>JAPKYU010000599.1 GCA_026394175.1 Acidobacteriota bacterium
CTCCACCCATTCGCGCCTGAGCAGTTGGCGGCCGTTCCATTCCCCCTTCTGCAACATCAACTGGCCGATGCGGGCGGCGGCGCGCGGCGTGAAGCTGCCGCCACCCCAGTTGGCATAGACGCGCAGCCCGTCCATCTCATACGACTCGCCGTAGCTGATGAGCCAGTCGGTCTCCGGTATCCCGATGGGCCCGCATATACGTTTGGCCAGCAGTTCTTTGATGTCGGTCTGCGGCGCGCCGCGCAGCGCGGCGGTCACCGCATAAGCCAGCGCCGCCATCCCAGGGTTGCTGTATTCGGCGCGGCTGCCGGGCGGAAAGATCACCGGCGCCTGATCCAGCGCAATCGAAATCGGGTCGGGCTTCCGTTTCCAGAACGCCCCCTTCCATCCGGTCAGTTGGTCGTGCGGCAAGTCGTTATCCTCAGCGTCTTCGATGCCGGAGGTGTGCGTGGCGAGCTGCCGGATCGTAATTCGGCTCTTGCGCGGGTCGCTTTTCCAGCGCGGGATGAATTTGCAGGCGAGGTCGTCCACCTGCACGCATCCGTCCTGCAACGTAACCAGCAGCGGCATGCCACCGACGAGTGCCTTGGCGAGCGACGCGGTGCCCTGCTTCATGTCAGCGCCAACGCCTTCGGCGTACCACTCGAGCACGAGCTTCCCGTGCCGGGCAACGAGCAATGCCTTCGTGTTTCGCGCTGCTACATCCTGGCGAAACTTTTCCAGCCGCGCCGGATCGAAACCCTGGCTTGCGGGCGTGGCCACTGGCCACTCGACGCCAGCGGCAGCCGACAGGCAAAAAGCGAAAGCTAACAACAAACGGTGAGTCGTCATTTCCATCATTTTTTGCGGCCTTCCGGGTGAATGCCGCACCAGCAGCACAAAGCCGCGACATCGAGCGCGGCCGCGAGGTGGAAATGAGTTTGGATGCTGCCCGCCCATGCCAGCAGCACCGGAAAGAGCACCGAACTGGCGAACGAACCGATGGAGCCGAACGTGTTCATGGCAGCCGAGAGCGTGCCGGTACGCCGGCCGCCAAGGTCGGATGCTGCCGACCAGCTCGGGCTGAGCGTAAAATCGATTCCGAACGTGGTGATCGCGAAGCAGACAACGAAGCCGCCGACGCCGTTCATGTGCGGCGCCAGTAGCAAAGTGACAGCCGCAACGCCAAATCCGCAGATGGCAGGCAGGCGGCGCGACAGCGACCAGCGACCGCGCCGGTAAATGGCGTCGACCGTCATGCCGCTGGTCCAGGTCGCCAGCGCGCCGCAATACAACGGCACGCTTGCCCAGACGGCCGCTTCGTGAAGGCCGAGCGCAAAGCGGGAGCGCAGGTATGGCAGCAGCCAGCTAAAGCAGATGAAGAAGGTGAAGTTCGAGGCGAAGTACTGGACGAGCAGCAGGGCGGAGTCGAGCGTGACCAGCTCACGCCAGCTCGTGTCGCCTTTCCCGACGGGCGTCGCGGCGCCAGCCGGGCCGATCAGTTTCAGTTCCGCCTGCGACACGCCGCGTTTCTCGCGCGGGTCGTCGCGGAACCAGCCGTACCACCACGTTGCCCAGACAAAACCCAAGAGACCCAGCGCCAGGAACGATGCGCGCCAGCCGAAAGCGGCGACACTGGCGGAAACCGCGGTCAGTCCGATCGCGGCGCCCAGCCGCGAACCGGTGTTCAGCAAGCCGAGCGCCAGGCCGCGTTCCCGCGCTGGGAGCCATCCATAGA
>JAPKYU010000668.1 GCA_026394175.1 Acidobacteriota bacterium
CTTCTCGCAATAGACATCCTTGCCGGCGCTGACCGCATCGAGCGAGATGGGAACGTGCCAGTGGTCCGGCGTCGTAATGAACACCGCATCGAGGTTCTTCATATCGAGCACTCTGCGGTGGTCCGAAAACACGGCCGCCTCGGGCGCGAACTGCCGGGCCGCCTCCACCTTTCGGCCATAGATGTCGCAGAGGCCCGTCACGGTGACCGAAGTATTGCTGCGAAGCGACCGCACATAGCCAGCCCCGCGCGCGCCCGTGCCGATCACCGCGACTTGAACCCTCTCATTCGCTCCCAGGATCCGCGAATAGGACGCCGCGGTCACAGCGCCGACGCTCGTCCGCAATACACTACGCCGAGAAATCCCGGCCATGTCCAATCCTTTTGCCCTCCGGGAACCGCGATCAGAAGCGGATTCTGAGTCCGATTTGAGTTTGACGACCGACGCCCACGCCATTGGCATTCAACTGGTCGCTCGACTTCCCAAAGTATGTAGAGGTCACGCTCGTGTTCGGGTCATTCCAGGTCATGCTGTTCGGAGCATTGAACAAGTCCATGCGCAGCTCAGCCGAGAACCTCTCTGTGACACGGAACGCCTTGACGAGAGAAACGTCGAGGTTGAAATAGCCCGGCCCGGTCAGACCGGAGTACGTGACGGGATTGGTGCGCTGAGTGTAGGCCGGCAGCCGGGCGAACACCGCGGTGTTGAACCACCCATTCGGACCGGGGTTGGAGACCTGCGGATCGCCGCTCGCCAGCAAGCCGCCGAACGATATGTAATTGCCCGACCGCCAGGTCAGCATGGGACTCACGTTCCACCCGCCCAGGGCGGCATCGGCCACACGCGGCAGGGCATTCAGGAATGCCCGGCCATGTCCCAGCGGCAGCTCCCAATTGCCCGCGAAGGTCACCCGATGCCGCGGGCTGGTGGACTCCTGCCAGGTCCGCTGCTGCAAGTAGGTGGCCACGTCGTCATAGTACGAGAGGTTCTGCGAACGCATGAAGGCATAACCGCCCATGAACGTGAGCCCATAGCTGTAGCTCTTCTGCAACTTGATCGCGAGTTGGTCGTAGTGCGACCCGCCGTTTGCCTCGTAGTCGGTGACAGTCAGCGACCCGTACTGGGGATATGGCACCATCAACTGAGTGAGGCTCACAGTCGCCTGGCGGCCCAGAGGGCCGGGGAATTTGTTCGTTGGGAGGAGTTTGTAGAACGGATTCGCAAGCTGTACGTTGGTTGCCGCCTTGTACGTATACGCGATCCGGGGGTCAACCTGGTTGATGTTACGGTTCCCCACGCTGTTTGAGTAATTCACCAAAGCGGTGAACTCAGCGCGGATCCCCATGGGAAGCTGACGCTGGACCGACACGTTGTAGCGATAGGTGTGCTGCCTGGGGCGCTCGGCGGCGAAGTATGTCAGGCTGTCGCCCAACCCGGTGTACGCGCCGAGCTTCTTTCCCGGTGCGTCCTGTATCGGGTACGAGGAGGGGAAGGGATCGTCCAAATGCAACTGGGGCACGCCCTGAACGAAGGGCAGGGCAGGCGTCTCGATGTTAAAGCCATAGAAGTAGCTGCCCATGGTCATGTCCGTGGTGGCCAGCCAGGGCGTCATGAAGCGGCCCCACCCCACACGACTCGCGGTCTTGTCGGTCAGCCGGAAGGCGATGCCGATGCGGGGCGACAGGGTGCCGGAGCCGGCATT
>JAPKYU010000349.1 GCA_026394175.1 Acidobacteriota bacterium
TTTGTGTTCTTTGTGCCTTTGTGGTTCAGGTCTCTCACGAATCACCGGATTTCGGTAGCCGTGAACTGCACCTGGAAGCTGCGCTTGGAATTGGGCTCATCCAGGATGAACAGCGTGGTCGGCTTATTGAAGGGCACGGTAACGTCGCTCTCCCCGGTGAAATTGCGAATGATCGGCTGGGTGGACGACCCAATGGTGGCGGCCTTGCCGGACTCGGCGGTCGGCATGGCGATCGAAGATACTTCCACCCGGGTGCGCAAACCGAGGCTCGTGTCGGTCGCGGATTGGGTGAACGCCTCGATGATGACGCCGAGATCCATGTACTGATACTGTGGACGCCCCCCCGGAACGTCGACAGAGGTTCCGACTGTGACCGGAATGCGCGTGCCGACCCTCAGGCGGCCGGTCCTCCGGTCGCCGTCCAGCAGTACCGTATAGTCCTTGGAATCTGTTTTCTTGCCGCCGTCGAGTTCCGTAAGCACGTAGTTGAGCTTATACACGTGCGTGGGCTTCGGCGGCGCCGGCTTGGGCGCTTCCTGGGCCAGCAGCGCCAGCGGCAGGATTGCGATCAGTGCGATTTTTTTCAGCATCGGTGCTCCTTATCTTGTCTCGGTGGTTGCGGAGCCGGGACGCTCCGTGTTTCGTGTTTCGATATCCGGGATCGTCACCTCCCGGATGGTGATTTCCGGAATCACAATCTCACCGCTCGCGAGTGGCCGGGGCGGCTGCTTGGGGAACAGGCCGGCCGGCAGCTCCATGCCGGCCAGTTCCTCGGGGCTCAGCACGTGGATTGAGGGAGCGGGTGCCTGGGAGCGCGGGCGTCTCGCCCGCATCGCCACCGAGGGCGGCCGAGACGGCTGCGTTCCCGCGAACACAGGCGCGGGTGGGGTGCCCGCAATTCCACGCTGAACCGGCGGCGGGGCTTCCGGCCGCCGCGGAATAACAGCGAGCAGAGTCAGCACCGCGGCTACCGCGACCGGCGCCGGCAGCCATAGCCACCAGTTGATCCTGTCATGGCGGGGCCTTGCCGGCATGCCGGGCGCCACACCCGGCGCTTCGACCCGGCTGTAGTTTTTCAGCCCCTCGTCCAGCAACCGGCTGACTGTCTTTCTCTCCATGGCAAACCTACTTTGTGCCTCTTGGTGCCTTTGTTTCTTTGTGGTGGACTACCAGCCTCTCCATTTTCGCGCGTAGCAAGCGGCGCGCCTGGAACAGCCGCACACGGACCGTCACCGAACTGACGCCGAGCACGCGGCCGATTTCGGCGGCCTCCAGCTCTTCGACGGTCGAAAGCACCAGCACATCCCGCAGTTTGGGCGGCAAGCCGGCGATCAGGGCCTCGAGCAACCGCTGCAGTTCCGCCCCGGCGGCGACTTCCTCGACGTTAGCCCCGCGGTCATGCCGGCGGGTGACTGCGCCGGCCAGCTCGCTGACGTTCGCCTGAACGCCCGCCGCACAGGCTGAAAGTTTGTGCCACTGATCGTTGGCCACGTTCCAGGCGATGCGGGCGACCCAGGCCTTGCGGTCGGCGATCTGCGGCAGCTTCGCGGAGGCGCGCCAAATGCGCAGGAACGCTTCCTGCATGGCATCCTCGGCGTCGTGGTGGTTCCGCAGCACGCTGTAGGCGATGCGGTAGGCCATGCGCCGGTGCTCTTCGACCACCGCCTCCGGGCCGCCCGCGTGTTCATCGATCACCAGTTCCGCCGCCGCTCCCATTCTCATCAGTGAAGACCGCCGCAGCGCACCGAGCGTTTAAGAAAAAAGTGAGCCGCAGCCCACAGCCTACAGCCCACAGCCTACAGCCTAATGTGGTAACTTGGTAGAGCGGGATCATGAACACACTGGAGTTCGCCTCGCTGGTCTGGCTGGGCTCTTTCCTGGCCGGGTTCCTGGGCTCGCTGACCGGCCTGGGCGGGGGCGTCATCATCACTCCGCTACTGACGCTGGCGTTCGGCGTCGATATCCGATATGCCATCGGGGCCACGCTGGTGTCCGTGATTGCGACCTCCTCGGGCGCGGCCTCCGCCTACGTGAAGGAAGGCTACTCGAATATCCGCATCGGGATGTTCCTGGAGATCGCCACCACGCTGGGAGCGCTGACCGGCGCCTTCCTGGCCATCCGGGTTCCGACGGCGGCGCTGGCCGTCATTTTCGGGGTCGTGCTGGGCTATTCGGGGCTCTCCTCAGCGTTGGGGCATCGCGAAAGCCACGGCGAGGCGCCGCCCGATCCGCTGGCCACCCGCCTGAAGCTGAACGGAACCTATCCCACGGCCGCGGGCGAAACACCGTACCAGGTGTACCGCGTGCCGGCCGGCTTCAGCCTGATGTACGTCGCCGGCGTGCTCTCCGGTTTGCTGGGGATCGGCTCGGGAGCCATCAAGGTGCTGGCCATGGATCAGGCCATGCGCATCCCGTTCAAGGTCTCCACCACCACCAGTAACTTCATGATTGGGGTGACGGCGGCGGCCAGCGCCGGCGTTTATTTGAGCCGCGGCTACATCGATCCCTGCCTGGCCATGCCGGTGACGCTCGGCGTGCTGGTTGGGGCGCTGGCAGGCACGCGCGTGCTGATGCGCGCCAAAGTGCGCGTGCTGCGCTGGGTGTTTGCCGCCGTGGTCATCCTGCTGGCGGCGGAAATGATCCGCGGCGGAATCACGGGCCGGCTGTGAAACGAGAAGGGGAGCGCGAACCATGGAAAGCAAGTGGAGCGACGAGCGGCTGGCGATGCTCCTGGGGAGTCTGCTGCGCGCCGGCGTGATTCTGGCCGCCATCGTGGTCCTGGCCGGCGCCATCCCCAACCTCATCAAGTTCGGCTGCACGCCGCCGCATTACCGCGTCTTCAAGGGAGAACCGGCCGAGCTGCGCAGCATTGCGGGGATC
>JAPKYU010000226.1 GCA_026394175.1 Acidobacteriota bacterium
CTTTGTATGCCGGCGTCGGCGCCCCAGGCCCCGCCCGGGTTCTGTCGGCTGCTGTGGGCAATCTGCCCGCCGGGGTAGGCGGCGACGACACCACGATTCCCGGGAGCACGGAAATGACCCCCGCGGCTCGGGGGGCCGTGATGGGGGCGATGGGCGCGTTCGTGGGCCTGCTGCTGGCCGCGATGACGGCCGATACGCTGCTCGGTTCCCGCTTCGGCCGCGTGGATCTGCTGCCGGCCTCCGGCCGGGAGCGCGCCCAGTACCTGCGCGAGGCGCTCATCCTGGGCGCCTGTGGGGCGCTGGCGATGCGCGGAGTCCAGTTGGCGGCGCGGGCCCTCACCGTATTGATTCCCGCGCCCATGGTGGCTCCGCCGGTGGCCGCCGACATTGGTCCCTCATCGTTCTGCCCGGCCGGCGCCGCGCTGTTCTCGGCGCTGAATTCCTCGCTGTGGATGGTGCTGGTGGGCGGCGTGGCCGCCGGCGTGGTGTTTGCCTGGCTGCGCCGCCCGCGGGCCATTGCAGCCGCGTTATTGGCGACCGCGGCGTTTCTGGCCCTCCCCGGCGCGCTGAGCTTGGCGGCTTACGCGCGCGACTTCGCTTACGCCCTGGCGACGGTCGGGGCGCTGGCGGGACTGGTCTGGTTGCTTCGTTTGAACATCGCGGGATACCTGGTTGCCGCGGTGCTGGCGGCCTTGCTTCCGGCCACCATCGCGCTGGCGCGCCACCCTGCGTTCGGCTCCGACGCCACGGCCTGCGGCGCGGTCCTGGCGCTGGCTGCGGTGGGCCTGCTGCTGTGGATTCACGCAGAGGAATCGACGATGGGGTCATTGAATCCTTGACGATGGAACGGCGCTTTCGGAAAGCGCCATCCTGTTGTATGTTCGATGGTTGGGGAGAACAAGCTAATGGTGAGTGGCGAATTGATTCGTCTCAAGACCCTGGTGGATGACTGCGCCCGCGTGGCGCGCGCCATCGAGCGTGAGTTTCCGCGGCTGGATCCCGGCGAACAGGCGGAACTGGCCGACTACATTCGTAAGTTCCTTCCTAAATTCGAGGAAGCAATGGCCGCCACGGCGCGAGTACCTTAAGACACGTGTCCGGTTTGAATTGCAGATTGCGGATTGCGGATTCCGGGCGGGCCGGGCCTGAATTCCGCAATCCGAAACCTGTCCCGGCGGAGTCGGGATCCGCAATTGCCTGACACCCAACACCTATTTTGATCCCCGCCACCTATCTTTCGGCGCTGGCCGGGCAGTTCGGGATCAAGGCGCTGCGTCCTGCGCAGCGCCAGGTGCTGGAAGCGGTGTCGGCGGGAGCGCACGTGCTGGCGGTCCTGCCGACGGGGGGCGGGAAATCGCTCTGTTTCCAGTTGCCGGCGGCGCTGGACGATGGCCTGACGTTGTGCATCTCGCCGCTGATCGCGCTGATGCGCGACCAGGTGCTGGGGCTGCGGCGGCGGTGGATTGGCTGGGCGGGCGCCGCGCACAGCCTGCTGACGGAGCGCGATACGGCGCGGCTCTACGGCGCGGTCCGCGACGGCCGCTGCCGCCTGCTCTATGTCGCTCCCGAGCGCCTCCGCTCGCCGGCCTTCCGCGAGGCCATCGAGCAGCGCGGCGTCCAGCGCCTGGTCATCGACGAGGCCCACTGCCTCTCGGCCTGGGGACACGATTTTCGGGCCGACTACCGCCTGCTGCCCTCCCTCTGGCAGGCGCTGGGGCGGCCGCAGGTGCTCGCGTTTACCGCGACGGCCGGTGCCGATGTGCGCCGCGATCTGCGTGACGTGTTCCCCGGCCTGCAGGAAATCCTGACCCCTATCAACCGCCCGCGCCTGCGGCTGCGCATCAAGGAAGTGGGCTATTACGGACAGCGGGAACGGTACCTGACCCGGATGTGCGAGGACGGCGGCGCGGCCATCGTCTATGCCACCAGCCGCCGCGACTGCCAGCAACTGGCCGCCGCGCTTGCCGACAGCGGCATTCGCGCCGCCGCCTACCACGCCGGCCTGACCGGCCAGGAGCGCAACGCCGCCCAGCAGGGCTTCATCGAGGACCGCATCCGGGTGATCGTGGCCACCACCGCCTTCGGCATGGGCGTGGACAAGCACGATATCCGGCAGGTGATTCACGCCGGCGTTCCCTTCGGGGTCGAGCACTACTGGCAGGAAGTGGGGCGGGCCGGGCGCGACGGGAAGTCCGCCACCGCCACTTTGCTCTGGAGCGATCAGGCGCTGGAGCGCACCAGGAACGTGCTGGAGCGCGATCTGCCCACCGCCGAGCATTTCCGCTGCGCTTGGCGGGCGGCCGAACAGATGCCGGGCCTGCGCCGCGCCGATTTCGAGCAGGTCCTGGAACGCCTCATGTATCAGGAGCGCCTGGGCAAGCTGGATGACAGCCTGCGCGCCGCCCTGCTCGGCCCGCTCTATCATGCCGGCGCGCTGGTAGTGGACTAGAGTCTAGACTTTCAGTTTCGGGTTCCCGTGCAAGGCGAATTGATGCAGGAAGAAGAACGGCTGGAAGCGGAGTACTGGTGGTTCGTGGGCCGCCGCTCGATTATCGATCGGCTGCTGCGCCGCTTCCGAGTGAACGCAGGACTGGCGATCGATGTGGGTTGCGGCAGCGGCCGGAACCTGGAGGTGCTCGCTCGCCACGCGCGTTCGGTTGCCGGAGTGGACTGTTCGGCCTCCGCCGCCCGCCTGACCGCAGCCCGCGGGTTCGCGGTAATCCAGGCGGACGGCAACTTGCTGCCCTTGGCCGATGGCTCCATCGATCTGGTGACCGCGCTCGATGTGCTGGAGCACATGGAAGACGATATCCGGACGCTGCGCGAGTTTCACCGCGTCCTGCGGCCGGGCGGGCGCCTGCTGCTGGCCGTGCCCGCCTACCGCTTCCTATGGAGCGAGCACGATGAAGCGCTGCGGCACCGCCGCCGCTATTTGGCTTCCGAGCTGCATATCAAGCTCACCAACACCGGCTTTGACGTCGAGAAGCGCAGCTACGCCGTTTTCTTCGCCTTTTTCCCCATCGTTTTCTACCGCCTGGCCCGCGGCCTGGTTCCCAAAGACCCAATGGCGCCCAAAGCCTCCTACGTGATGTTGCCGAAGCCGCTGAATCGCTTCTTCCAGGGACTGCTGGAGCTGGAAGCCCAGCTTATGCGGGTGATCAATTTCCCCTTCGGCACTTCCATCATCATGCTGGCCCGGCGTGTTTGATGGGCGCCAATGCGGGCAATTCGATCGGCTTGCGGTACAATGGAGTCGGCGTCATGAAGCGAACTCACAAGGCGAGCATTACTCCAGGGCTGCCCAACGCTACATTCAGAGCGCGTTTCTCGAGGGGCGCCTTGCGCCCGCTCGAGCGGGTGAGCCTGCGGGAAGGAGAAGAAGTTTCGGTCGCCGTTCTCCCGACCGATTCCCGCAACGACGACTGGCTCCGGAAAACTGCCGGCGGATGGGCAGGGCTGATCGATTGCGAACGCCTGAAAGAAAACATTTACAAAGATCGGCTGGTGCGCTCACGTAGGAAAGCCCGTTTGTGATACAGCCTGCCTTTCTCATCGACACCGACTGGGTGATAGACCACCTGAAGGGCAGGAGCGCGGTCACGCGGCGTCTTCATGAATTGCAGCCGGGAGGATTGGCACTGAGCGTGGTTTCCGTCGCTGAACTTTGGGAAGGAGTTTTCTTCTCCCGAGACCCCGGTCACAGCCAGTCCTTGCTCGAACAATTTCTCTCGGGAGTTGCGATTCTGCCGATTGACGATGCGGTGTGCCGACGGTTCGGCCGTCTGCGCGGGTCGTTGCGGCTTCAAGGCAAGAAGATCGCAGACTTTGATCTGCTCATTGCCGCATCGGCCCTCTGCCACAATCTCACCCTGCTGACCAATAACCGCCGCCACTTCGAGCAAATTGGAGAACTACGGATCGAAAGTCTGCGGGGCTGATGTCGGCCGCATAGGCAAGCCGCCCGCGGGTTCGCGGCCATCCAGGCGGACGGCAACTTGCTGCCCTTGGCCGATGGCTCCATCGACCTGCTGACCGGGCTCGATGTGGTGGAGCGCGCGGCCTGCTGGAGTGCGCCTGGACTGGCGCGCGTCTTTGTGGTGTGATACGCGGCATGACACGCGTTCTACTGGCGGTCCTCCTGTTCGCATCGACGTGCCTGGCACAAGGCGCGCGGATTTTTATCATCACCGACATGGAAGGCGTGGGCGGCGTCAACGACCGCGAGGAGCAGGTGCTCCCCGGCCAGCGCCGGTTCCCCGAGTCGCAACGCCTCTTGACCGGCGAAATCAATGCGGCGGTGCAAGGAGCGGTGACGGCGGGAGCAACCGAGATTGTCGTTTGGGACGGCCACGACGGCAGCCGCAGCCTTTCCATCGACGAGATCCATCCGGCCGCGAAGCTCATTCAAGGCAAGCCCACCCCCGCCAACTATTACCTGGCTCCCAGGCTCTATGACGGGATCATGTTCATCGGCCAGCACGCCATGGCGGGAACCCAGAACGGCCTCATCGCCCACTCGCAAAGCCATAGCATCAAGCGCATTACGATCAACGGCAAGGAGGCGGGCGAGATCGGCCAGATCGTGGCCATTAGCGGCTATTTCGATATACCCGTCATCATGCTGGCCGGCGACCAGGCGGCCTGCGACGAGTTCTTGAGCTATCAGCCGAAGGCGCCGGCGGTGGCGGTGAAGCGGCTGGCCGGCAAGGCCTCGAGCCTCAGCCTGTCGCACGCCGAGGCCAAGCGGCGGATCGAAAGCGCGGCGCGCGAAGCCGTTCTGCGGGTGAAGGAATTCAAACCGTGGAAGCTGGCCGGGCCGGTGGAGATGGTGTTCGAGTTCTTGCCGCAGCCGCCCGAGCGCCCCGCCGCGCGGTCCGTCACCTATCGCGGCGCAACCGTGCTGGAGGCCTTCGAGGCTTGGCTGGGGAAACCGTAGAAGCTGCGAAGAGCCGCCGCAAGGCCGTTGCCGCGGCTGGTCCACCATAGGCCGGCGATGATGACGAGTAGCGCCAGCAGCGACACAGCGGCCCCGGTGTACAGCTTCACCGGCACCAGGCGCATCTCAACGACATGATGGCCGGCACTCAGGAATATGCCGCGTTGAATGGCGTTGGCGCGGACGATGGGCTGATCGCTGCCGTCCACCCGGGCCCTCCACTCCGGCCAGTAGGTTTCCGCCGCCACCAGCAAGCACGGGCGGCCGGCCTCCACCTCCAGTTGAACCTTGTTTGGAGCGTACTCGACCAGGCGAACCGAGCCAGGCGCAGGCGCCCCGGGTTGCCAGGGAAGCTCGGGATGAACGGGGGCCTGCACGGTGGCCGCCAGCCGCAGATCGAAGTCGCCGGAGCGCAGCGTTTCGACCGCCTCCTCCGGGCTCTTGACGTCGAGTGCCTGGCCGACTAAGCGGAAGCGGGGCAGCGCCCGCAGATTAAAGAAGATCTTTAACCAACCCTTGTAAATCCTTTCTAATCCAGGGATTTCTTCGCGCAGGCTGATCACGTAGCGGACGTTCAGCAAGTCCAGTAGCGGCGACCGGGCATCGTCCAGCCGGAACTGGCGGTCCAGCGGCGTGGAAAACGATGAGCGGTAGTTGGCGTAGTCCAGCAGCAGGACGGCATTCATGCCGTTCGCCGATGGGATGCGGCGCAACGGGAACATGGTCTGCCAGGCATAGCCCAGGTCCGAGGTGTCGATGCGATACAGCTCATCCTTGGGCAGATTGGCGCCGGCATGCCGCTGGATGATATCGAACGCGTCGTCGGGCGTCTCCATGCCCGGCACGCGCTTTGGGTTCTCGATGTCGCCTTCGGAGATGTTTGGCCAGGAGTGCGAGCCGACCGCCACCAGGTCCAGCAACGCCACCGCGACCAGCACGGCAGCCAGCCGTGCGCGGGCCGGACTGGCGGCAGCGGCCATCCGCTGAAACAGCAGGCAAACCGCCAGCAAAATGACGCCCGCGTACAGCAACGTGGCGGCGACGTTCATCACCGGTTCGCGCCGCGTCGGCTCGGCCAGAAATGCCATCGCGCCATAGAAAACGATTCCCACGCCGGTCGCGGCAAGGCCGATCATCCGCCACGGTCTCCACCTGGGTTCCAGTTCGCCGCGCTCCATTGCGTCCAGGGCCATGCCGGCCAGGGCGGCAAAGGCCAGGCAAAAATAGGCGAGTATGAACGGGGGATAGACGCCGCGCCCGACGAAGCCAGGTGAAAGCACATAGATGGCCTCGGAAATGCCAAACGTGTCGCCAAACATCCAGAGAAAAGCGAAGGCCGCGGAAATCCAGAAAACGGCCAGGCGGCGCGCCGGACGTAGCGCCATCGCGGCCGCCGCCAGCAACAAGGCCGGCAACCCCTGGTAGAGGTACATGAAGGTGAGGCACATGGTGCCCCAATACGGGCCGCGAAGCTGGCTGAACAGGTTTGGAAGCAGC
>JAPKYU010000448.1 GCA_026394175.1 Acidobacteriota bacterium
GAACATGCCGTAGCCAACGCGGACCACGGTGCGCTCGTTGAGCTGCCAGGCGATGGCGGCGCGCGGCGCGACGTTGCGCTTGTTGGCCGGCCACAGGGTGCGCGGCTGGCCGTTCACCGCGGCGAAGATCACGCAGCCGCGTACATGGAAGTCGGCTGACGCCAGTTGGGGGATCGGCGACTTGGCGTAAGCGGCCTTGATCTCGGCTTCGATGGGGCTGGTGACGGCCGGGTCGAAGCCCCGGATCGAGCGGTTATACCGCTCGGTGGTCGGCACCTCCATCTCCCACCGCAGGCCCAGGTTCACCGTCAACCGCCGGCTGACTTTCCAGGCATCCTGAAAATACCATCCCGAGGCCTGGTACTGCTGCGCGTAGTTGCCGTTCACGTCGATGCCGCCGCCCGTGGGCAATCCCAGCATGAAACTGGCCAGGCCCTGGCCAAACGGCGAAGCCGAGGCATTGTCCCGCGGCCCTCTGGTCCAGTTGGTGCTGAAGTCCAACTCGCCGGAGGAGTACCCCAGGTTGGTGTTTGTATCCCGGTAGGCGCGGTACTCGCCGCCGAATTGCATCCTGTGGCTGCGGTGCATGCGGGTGAAGGCGAAGGCCAGGGCGTGGATGTCGTTGTTCGAATCGCTGCGCTTTTGCTTGTTCAGCTCCGGCAGCTTATCGATCTTGATATAGGGCAGCATCAGGCCGCGCGGATCCGCGCCACTGATGTCGTCCACGAATTTCCTGGAGAGACCTAGGGTGGTCAGGTCCAACCCCACGCTGAAGGGGTCGGTCACCTGGATGTAGCGGGTGTAGTTGTAGCGCACGTTCAGCAGCAACTGCGGGCCGAATATGTAAACGTCGTCAATCCCGAAGCCGCGGTTGTTCCGCCAGTAGTCGTAGCCGCCGCCGCTGTTGAAACGGCGCTGGTAATCCTGATAGCGGTTGTTGGCGGTGCCGCGGAAGAAGATCCGGTGCTTGTCGTTGATCACGTGGTCCACGCGGAACAGGTGGTTCATGAACCGGTTCTTCTCCAGCAGCGGAATGATGTAGTTGTTCGTGCCGTCGATAGTGCCGGGCAGGTTGGGCTGCGGAAAATAGCTCGAGGTGACGTTCGACGCCGTCTTGCTGAGGCGGTTGGCCGGGATGACGTTGTTGGGGAAAGGATCGCGCTCGAAGCGCGTGGAAGTGGCAACCCGGATGGTGGCCGGATCGAAATTCCGGTAGTCTTTGCCCGGGATGGCCAGCAGCGCCGAGAAATCGCCGGTACGCTCGGCCGCCGTGGGCACGCTGTACATGTTGCCCTTGCCGCCCTTGGGCAAGGAGTCGCGGATGCCCTCGTAGCCGTACATCCAGAAGGTGCGGTTGTGCCCGTCGTACAGGCGCGGGATCACCACCGGGCCGTTGGCATTCGCGCCCCAGCGGTTCTGCCGGTAATCGTCCTTGGGCAACCCGGCGAGGTTGGAGAAGAAGGCGTTGGCGTTCAGCACCGGGTTCTGAAGGAAGGAATAGAACTGTCCGTGCAGCACGTTGGTGCCGTTCTTCAGGCTGACATTGACGTTGGCGCCGGGGGCGAATCCGTAGCTGGCATCGAAGGTGGCGGTCTGAATCTTGAACTCGGAAACCACGCCGGAGGGCGGAATATAAGCGACCTTGCCGCCGGTGCCGGCGGTATTGGGCGCGCCGTCCATGCTGAATGCGTTGTAGCCGCTGCGCGTGCCGTTCACGGAGATGGCCGAGGGATTGCTATTGTCGAAGGGGCGCGACATGCCGCCCTCGGCGAAGGTGGAGACGCCGGCCGCCAGCTCGGCCAGCATCAGCGGGTTGCCGTCTTTCAGCGGCAGGTCCAGCAGGCTCCGCCAATCCACCACCTGGCCCATGGAGGCGTCGGCCACGTCGATGATCGGCGAATCGGCCACCACCTGCACGCTCTCCGTCGTTCCGCCGACGCTCAGCTTCACGTCAATCGTGACCTTGTCATCCACCTGCACGATGACGTTCTGCTGCAGGAAGCGGCGGAAGCCTTCCATTTCCACCGCGACGTTGTATCTGCCGGGAATCAGGAAGGGCAGGGTGTAATCGCCGGTT
>JAPKYU010000530.1 GCA_026394175.1 Acidobacteriota bacterium
GCCTCTTGCAGGTTTGTGGTAATAAAGCCGCATGAATCGTCGCGAGTTCGTTATTGGAGCCGGGGCGGCGGCGGCCGGCGCCGTAAGGGTGGGCGCGCAGGCTCCCGCCAGGCGCCCCAACATCCTCCACCTCATGGTGGACCAGATGCAGTGGGGCGCCATTGCCGGCCGCACCGAGTGCCGCACGCCGAACCTCAACCGCCTGGCCGCCGGCGGCCTGCTGTTCAATCGTTCCTACACCCCCTCGGCGGTGTGCTGCCCGGCGCGGGCCATGCTGATCTCCGGCGCCTATCACTGGCACAACGGTGTCTACAACCAGGTCCATTCCTCGCCCTCGGTGAGCCGCTCGATGTTCAAGGACGTGGTCACCTACTCGGCGCGGTTGAAAGAAGCGGGCTACCGGCAGGGCTACGTGGGCAAGTGGCACGCCGACTACCTGCGCACGCCGCTGGAGTTCGGCTTCGACGAAGTGTCGGCGCTGAACAGTTGCCACCCGCGCCTCATCAAGGCCCTGGACAACAACCCCGACCGCATTTCGCGGCGCGAGGGCACGCTCGAGCGGGTGGTGGATCGCTCCATGCGCTGGCCGGGCAGCGAGGAGTTCCCGATGTGGGGCCACATCATCGGGGCCGAGGAACTGACGCCGGCCTACCACGTCGCCGAATCCGGCATCCGCATGATGCGGCGCTTCGCGGCCGGCTCCCAGCCTTGGCACCTGGAGATTCACTGGGTCGAGCCTCACGACGCCTACATGCCCCTGAAGCAGTACCTGGACCGCTACAACCCCGATTCCATTCCCGTGCCGGAAAGCTTCCGGGACACCTTCCGCGGCAAGCCGGGCCTGCATCGGCGGGAGTCGGAGAGCTGGGGGCCGGTCACCGAGAAGGACTACCGCGCAGGCCGCGCCCATTATTACGCGTATTGCGAGGAACTGGACGCGCAGCTCGGGCGGGTGCTGGAGGCGCTGGAGGCCGCCGGCCAGGCCGACAACACCCTGGTGGTCTTTACCTGCGACCACGGCGACATGGTCGGCGCGCACCGCATGTGGATCAAGGGCTGGATCCCGTACGAGGAGACGTACCGCATTCCGCAGATCATCCGCTGGCCGGCGCGCTTCAAGGGCGGCCGCGCCACCGACCACCTGGTTTCCTCGCACGACCTCGGCCACACCTACGTGGATGTGGCCGGCGCCCGCCCGCTGCCCTTCGCCGACGGCCGGAGCCTTCTGCCGTTGTGCGACGAGCCGGCCCGCGCCGGCTGGCGCGACCAGCTTCTGTGCGCTTACTACGGCTGCGAGTTCCTGTACATCCAGCGCATCGCCATCACCGTGCGCTGCAAGTACGTGTTCAACGGGTTCGACATCGACGAATTTTATGACCTCGAGAGAGACCCGCAGGAGATGCACAACGGGGTGGACGACGCGGCCTGTCGCGCCGACGTTGACGACCTGCGCGCCCGGCTCTACGAGATGATGAAACAGTTCGGCGATCCTTACGGCGATCCGTCCGACAACCTGAGCCAGGTGCAGCGCGACGGTAACGCGCCGAACCGCTATGGCGCGCCGCGCTATCTGCCCCGCGGCAAACGCAAAGCTTAGAATGCAAATTCACCACAAAGGCACAAAGAACACAAAGGGGCACAAAGAAGCAGCTTTGTGAGACTTTGTGTTCTTCGTGTCTTTGTGGTTTTTGGGGGCTTCGAATGGCGATGACGAGACGGGAATGGTTGAAGTGGATGTCTGTCGCGGCCGGCGGAGCGGCGTTGGGCCATGCGTTTCCGCGAGCGGCCGATCGCCCGCCCAACATCGTTATGATTTTCTGTGACGATCTGGGCTGGAACGACGTCAGCTTCACCGGGCGGCCGGCCTGGCGGACGCCCAACCTCGACCGGCTGGCGGCGCAGGGGACGGTATACACGCGCTGGTACACGGCCGCGCCGATCTGCGCGCCCTCGCGCGCCTGCCTGCTGACCGGCCGCTACACCATCCATAACGGCGTGACCACCAACGGCGCGGACCTGCCGGCCTCCGAGGTGACCATCGCCCGCGCCCTGAAGGACCGGGGCTATGCCACGGCGCTGGTGGGCAAGTGGCATCGCGGCGGCGGCAACTGGGTCCATCCGCTGGACCGCGGCTTCGACCAGACCTACGGCTACCTGACCGCCCGCGAGGCCTGGGAGCACTTCCCCAAGACCCTGTGGCGCGGCAAGACCGAGGAGCCGGCCAGCGGCTTCTCTTCCGACATCCTGAGCGGCGAGGCCATCCAGTTCATCGACCGCAATCGCACCCGCCCCTTCTTCCTCTACCTGGCCTACATCGAGCCGCACCTGAAAATCGAGGCGCCGCCGGAAGACGTCGCGCGCTTCAAGGGCAAGTTCGAGGAGAAGGATCCGGCCAACCCGCTGAACGCCACCTATGCGGCGATGATCACGCGCCTGGATGCGGGCGTGGGGCGGGTCATGGCGGCGCTGGATCGGGCCGGCCTGGCCGACAACACCCTGGTGGTCTTCACCAGCGACAACGGGGCCACGTTCGAGGTTGGCAACCAGGGCACCGCCAACTTCCACGACAGCAACTATCCGTTTGCCGGCCAGAAGCGCACGCTGAACGAAGGCGGCATCCGGATGCCGGCCCTGGCGCGCTGGCCGGGGCGTGTGCCGGCGGGGAAGAAATCGGCGGCCGTCATTCACATGACCGACCTGTTCCCCACGTTTCTGGCGGCGGCCGGCGCTCAGCCGGACCCCGCCTGGCAGGTCGATGGCCGGAACACGCTCGAGGCGCTGGAGGGCAAGGCTCAACCGCCGGACCGCACCCTGTTCTGGGAGTGGCGCGCCGAAGGCAACTATGAATGGCTGGCCGCCATGCGCGGCGACTTGAAGCTGCTTTCCATCAACGGGGCCACCTTCCTGTATGATGTGGCCCGCGATCCCGCCGAGCGGCGCAACGTGTTTGCCGAGTATCCGGAGATGTATCGCCGGCTGCAGGCCGAGGTAAAGGAGTGGATGGCCACGGCGCGACCGGGTCTGGAACAGAAGGCAGTAGGCAGAAAGCAGTAACCATTTCGGATTGCGGATTGCGTATTTCGAGCACGGGTCCGTTTGAAATCCGCAATCCGCAATCCGCAATCCGAAATTTTGGGAGCATCCCTATGCAAAGCGATAAAGAAGCTAACAAGACCAGCCGGCGCCAGTTCCTGGAGCGGAGCGCGGCTGCGGCCGGCGTTTCCGCCGCGCTGCTTTCCGGCGCGTCCGCCAAAGAAAAGGCGAAGCCCGTGGCCAAGGCAACCACGCGGGTGCTGGGCGCCAACGACCGCATCAACGTCGCCTTCATTGGCTGCGGCATGCAGTTCCACGCCCTGGTAGGCCGCGGCTTCGTGGGGCGCAAGGCCAAGAAGAACGACTTCGAGTACGCGGCGGTCTGCGACGTATGGGAGCCGCGGGTGAAGTACGCCCAGCAGCAGGTCAAGGCCGAGAAAACCTATCGTGATTTTCACGACATCATCGCCCGGCCGGACATCGACGGCGTGGTCATCGCCGTTCCCGACCACTGGCACCACGCCATCGCCAGCGCCGCGCTGCTGGCCGGCAAGGACGTGTACCTCGAGAAACCGATGACCTACACGGTGGAGGAGGCGGCCAAAATCCACGAACTGGTGGAGCGCACCAAGCGGGTCCTGCAGGTGGGCGGCAGCGGCCCCAGCGGCAGCATCTTCCAGAAGGTCAACGAATACGTAAAGACCGGCAAGATGGGGAAGATCCTGTGGGGGCTGATCAGCTACAACCGCAACACCACCGAGGGCATGTGGGACTACCCCATCCCCGGCGTGGGGGGCAAGCACTGGCCGGACGCCGAAGTCAGCCCGGGCAAGAACCTGGACTGGAAGATGTGGCTGGGCCCGGCGCGCAAGCGCCCCTACAGCAACGAGCGCTACTTCCGCTGGCGCAAGTACTGGGACTACTCGGGCGGCAACGCCACCGACCTGCTCTATCACCGCCTGGGCATGATGAGCACCATGATCGGCTTCGATTTCCCCACGCGGGTGACCGGCGCCGGCGGCATCTACGTGCAGAAGAACCGGGAAGTGCCGGACACCTACATGACCATGGTCGAGTACCCCGGGGAATACTGCGTGAACATGATCTCCTGCATGGGCAACTCGCAGTCGGTGCCGCTGACCGTGTACGCCAACTGGGCCACCCTCCAAGTGCCCGAGCCCGGCACGGTGGGCGACGCCATGGGCGACCAGACACGCGCCCCGCAGCAGCCGCAGCGGCGCGGCCGCCAGGTGGCCATCGTGAGGGCCGAGCGGCAATTCCTGAAACGGTTCCAGGAGGCCAACGAGGGCAAGAGCGAACTGACCATCGAGCCGGGCGAGAGCACCGACCTGGTGGACGACTGGCTGGATTGCATGCGCAACCGCCAAACCACCGTCTACAACTCGCTGCGCGGTTACCAGGTGATGGTGGCCATCAAGCTGGGCGTCGATTCGTATCGGAACGGGCGGGTGATGGCCTTCGACCCGAAGACGCGCCGCATAATCGGCGCCCCGCCGCCGCACGCCGAGTTCCCGCCCAAGGACGTGTAATGGCCCTGGCTCGGTTACGGCATCGACGTTGTGCAACAGCACTTCCTCGCCTTCCAACTTGAGCCGCATCGAGAGGCTGTCCAGCACCTCGGGTAGTTCCCATCCCGAAGCGGAGGCGACGAGGGAGCCGGAAACGCGCCCGGCCGCCAGCCCCTCTAGTTGCGGTGACAGCGCGGCCAG
>JAPKYU010000667.1 GCA_026394175.1 Acidobacteriota bacterium
GGATCGACCCGTTGCGCCAGCGCGATCCCGTCGTCCCACGCCCCGCTCGACATCAGGCTCACCGCCGCGTGGGCCTGCACCGACGGCTCGACGGATTGGGCGGCCACTTTTTTGTAGACCTCGATTGCGCGCTCGTTGGTGCCGATCTCACCGTACATCTTTCCGAGCGCGATCAGCACCGGCAACTGGCGCGGCCCAGGGGGGGTCGCCAGCGCCAGGTTTTCAAGACGATCCACCGCCTCCGCCACTTGCCCCTGCTCGTAAAGCGCCTGGGAAAGCTCGATCGAGGCTTCCAGCCCTTCCGGCGACTGCGGCCACTCGCCGACCAGCCGCCGGTACTGCTCGACGGCCTTGTCGCCGTTCCCCGCGCTGCGAAAGTCCCGCGCCGCCGCCAGCAATGCCGCCGGGTCCGGGTTCGCCTCGTACGCGGCAACCCGGTTTTGGGCGGCTTCCGCCACTTCGCCTCGCTGCTCGAGCATGGCGGCGATGTGGCTGAGAACCAGCGGGTCATTCGAGTACAGTGTTGCCGCCTTGCGCGCCGTCATCATCGCCTGATCCGGCTGGCCCTGATCCTCGAGCACCTTGCACAACTCGACGTAAACGGCCGGCGTCACCTCCGATTCCGGGAAGAAGTTCAGAATATCGTTCAGCGTGGTCCGCGCCTCCGCCACCCGGCCCGCCGCCCGGTAGGCCTTGCCGAGCGCCAAGTAAACCCGGTCGTTGCCCTCGACGGTTGTCGCCGACGCCGCCTGCTGTTCGAGCAGCCGGATCGCCTCGTCCGTTCTGCCCCGGTCCATCTGGATCTGGGCCTGCCGGGCCGCCGCTTCTGCACCCTCGCGCGTGTTCCGCTGCGCCTGCGCCAGTGAACCCAGCACCGCCACCGCGTCATCCAGCCGTCCTGCCCGGGCGTACGCCTCTCCAAGCATCAGCTTGGCATCGCGCGCCGCGGCAGACCCGGGATACTCGCGCAACAGCCGTTCGAGGTACCCGATTCCGTCCGATGCCCGGCCCACGTCCATGGCGGTTTGCGCCGCTTCCATCAGCATCTCCGCCAGTTCCGGATGCCCCGTCGCCCGGTCGATCAGGTCGGCATACAGCGCCGCGGCCGATACGCGCGCGCCCTCCAACTTCAGCAATGCCGCTTTCCACCGCAGGCAATCGACCACCCGCCCATCCCGCGGATGAACGTCCAGAAACCCGTTGACACTGTCCAGCACAGCGCGGATCTCGTCTTTGCCCGGCGCCTTACCCAGCCGCGCGTAAGAAACCCGCGCCAGCATGTACTGCGCGTCGGCCAGTTCCCCCATCTCGGCCCCGCGGCCCGCTGCCGCCAGTCCCTGTTGAAGGAGATCGACTGCCGCATCGTACGACCCTTCCCCCGCCAGCCGCCCCGCTCCCAACACCGCCCCGCTCAGTCCGGCCGGTTGCAGCCGCGCGAGCGCGGCGGGGTCGGGCGGCCGCTCCTGGTGGGTGTAAAGGTAAGTGAAAACGGCCAAGGCCGACACCGTGCCTACGGCCAGCGTCGTTACCAGTTTCAACAGGCCCTGCCGCTGACCCGCCGCCTCCTCGACGCGCTTTTCCTCGGCCGGCGCCTCTTCCGGTATTGGCTCCAGTCCATCGGCATGCTGTTTTCGGTGCTCTTCAATCGCCCGGCCAAGCACCGCGGTCACCTCGTCGGAGATCAGCGCCGGTTCATCGGGCGGTTTCTTATCCTGTGCCGGCTCAGCGCCCGCCTCCGCCGGCTGCTCGGCTGTCGCTGCCGCCGCTGTAAGCATACTGATCATTTCCGGCGACAATGCCGTGTCCGCCGGTTCAGCCTGTGCCGCGGCCGGTGTCGCGGGTGTCACGGGCGCTGGTTCCGGCTCCGCCGGTTCTCCAGTAAGAGACGCCTCGTCCAATTGAATGATGGGCGCCTCGGGGTCT
>JAPKYU010000102.1 GCA_026394175.1 Acidobacteriota bacterium
ACCGGGTGACGCTCTACACCCTGCCGTTCAGCGACCCTACCGCCGGCAAAGAGGGCGCGCAACCGCCGTCGGCGCTGACGGCGCTGGGCCTGCCGATGCTGGCCCCCACCATCCAGCAATGGAGCTACAGCATCGAACAGGAACTGCCAGGCAAGTCACTGTTGAAGGTCGCCTACATCGGCTCGCACGGCACGCACCTGATGCGGCCCCTGCGGGTGAACGATCCGCCGCCCGGCCAGTACATCAGCGGCAGGATGCACTACAACTACCTGCGGCCGTACCGTGGCTGGGGCAGCATCACCACCCGGCAGACGTCGGCGAATAGCAACTACCATTCCTTGCAGGTCGGTTACACCCGGCGTATGGTGAACATGTTCGCCGGTATTTCCTACACGTTCTCCAAGTCGATTGACGACGGCTCGACCGAGCGCGGCGGCGGCGACGTGCCACCCGACAACAGGAATTCGCGAATCGAACGCGCTGTTTCAGACTACGACCGCACCCACGTCCTCTCGGCCAACTACAGCTACACCATCCCGAGTAAGGCGAGAAAGGGCAGCCGGTTCGCACCGCTGCTCAACGGCTGGCAGGTGTCCGGCATCACCAAGCTGTATTCCGGCATGCCCTTTGACGTGGTGATGAACAGCGACGTGGCGCAGGTGGGTACATCCTCGAACCAGCGGCCCATCCTGATCGGCAACGTCAAGGGACCGCGCACCGCTGAGCAATGGTTCAATATAAACGCATTCGCGCGGCCCGCCACCGGCACCTTCGGCAACCTGGGCCGCAACACGCTGCGCCGTCCCGGCATCAACAAGTGGGACGTGGCCATCTTCAAGACCTTCCGCGTACAGGAGGGCAAGACGCTGCAGTTCCGCGCCGAAGCTTTCAACGCCCCCAACCACCCCTCGTTCGGAAGCCCGGCCAACAGTCTTTCCACCTCATCGACCGGCGTGACTCCGACCGCCAATAATTTCGGTGTGATTACCACCACCCGCGACGCCCGCGTGATGCAGATTGTGCTGCGGCTGAATTTCTGAGGGAAAGACCAATCCGCAGATTGCGCAGATTACACGGATTGGGATTGGGTTGGCTCGGCGCTGATTTGCGCTTATGTGCGTTCCGCGCCCGCGGCGGCCGCCTGCGCGCGGCTGTTCCCCGGGGCATGGCCGGCCTCGGCGAGCAGCTTGTGGCCCTCCTCGATCCCGCTCTGCAAATCACCCATGGTAGTTAATTCAGTCAGATCGACGCCCAGGGTCACCAGGGTCTGGGCAATGCTCGACGATATTCCGGTCAGGATAACGTGGGCGCCCAGCAGCCGGGCGGCGGCGGCGGTCAGCATGAGGTGGTTGGCGGCCACCGTATCCAGCGTCGCCACCCCGGTGACGTCGATCACCACAACCTTGGCGCGGTGCGCCCGGATGCCGCGGAGCACCTGCTCGGTCAGTTGCCGGGCCCGCGTGGTGTCCACCGAGCCGATCACCGGCACAATCAGCATGCGGTCCCGGATGGGCAGCACCGGCGTGGACAGCTCCCGGATCGCTTCCTGTTGAGACCGGACGGCCTGTTCGGCGCGCTGCCGTTCGCGGATTTGCGCCGCCAGATCCTGGTTGGCCCGCGCCAGCTCCGCCGTGCGCTCTCGAACGCGTGTTTCCAGTTCGTCGTTGGCGCGGCGCAGTTCCCCCTCCAGCCGCTCGCGCTCGCGTATGCTGCTCAGCACTCTCTCGACCTCGGACGCCGCGGAATCGGCTGCCAGGAATTCGTCAGCCGGGACGAAATAAAAGTTCCGGCAAACTGTACTCCCGTAAATCACCAGCGGGTGGGTGCGGATCACGTCCAGGATGACGGCCGGGGAGCAGACGCGGCGGTTGTATTGGCACAAGGCGACACACTTGCTCTGCGACAGGGTGTGGGTCAGCCGGCTTTCATACTCCATCCATCGTTCCAGGCCGGGGCCGCCTCGCTGCACCCACTCGGTTTCTCCGGCGGTGCGAAGCGCGGAAAAGCCGCGCTCCAGGGCCGCGTCGGTGGCCTCCTTCCAAAAGGTGAACATCCAGTCGGGATCGAAATGCCCCCGCTTCATGTAGGCATCTTCTTTGGTCAGCAATTCCAGGGCGCCCGAGCGCATCGCCGGCTCCAGATCGCCAACCTCGGCGCGCAGGGCTTCCCGCACGTCTTCCAGATTATGGGCATCGGCGATATAGATGCACTTCTCGCCGCGCTCCAGGCCGATGCGGATGAACGGGATGGCCACGGCGAACTGCTCTTCCTGGGTTTCGTAGATCGAGCAAAGGTGGTCGGGCGGCTTCAGGCGTTCGAGCGCGTCCAGCAGCGGCGTATTGGCGGGCGCCATCGAGGTCCTCCCTCCTGAACCAGCATCATACACCCGCGGCCGTCTCCGCAACCGCTGGCTATAGCCACTCGTCCGCCACACAACCCCCGCCGGTAACCACAACAGAAATCCCCTGCCACTGAACGGAAGGGGAGAGCAAGTGTGCAGTTTTGAGACGCCGTCGCGCAAACGAACAACGGCCGCATGAGCTTCCTCGCCAAGTCCAAGTGTCCAAAGGAGTAGAGAGGGGCCAGCAGTTTGCCTGTTGCAGGAGTATGCGTTCCCGATCCCATCCGGCAGCGAGCATCAAGCACTTCGGCCGACTCGCTTCTCTGGCCGCCTGCTTGCTTCTGATGGCTGCGCCTCTGACCGCCCAAGGGCCCG
>JAPKYU010000487.1 GCA_026394175.1 Acidobacteriota bacterium
CGTCGGGCGTAACGGTCTATCAGATTGAAGGGACCGGCGCGGTGCTGCGATAGCACTGCTGTGGAGCGCGGCCGTCTGGCCCGCAGGGGCGCCAGAAACAGGCGCGCTCCATGCCGCTACCGGCGGTTGACGATCATCTCATCCAACGACCATTTCCAGCCGCCGGAGGTGCCGAAAATCACCAGCAAGGCGCAAATGAAGAGCAGGTTGGTGATGGTGGAAACCATGCCCGTGCCGAGCATGGCCAACAGGTACACCACCTGCATGGCCGCCGCCAGCAGCGCGATCATCCGCGTGGCCAGGCCCAACACCAGGAGCAGGCCGGCGAGCAGCTCGGTGGCCAGCACCATCCAGCCCAAGAACTCGGCGTGGCTGACGGCGATGTTCTCCAGCAGCCAACGGACCGGCCCCAACGAGCTATTGCTTGCGAAGGCTTGCAGGCGGGCGGGGAACAGCGCGCGGAAATCCCCCGTTACATTGCCGGCAAACGCGTACAAGTAGAGAGCGCCGACACCCATCCGCAGAAAGGCCAGCCATCGCCTCATCGTCTCCAACTCGGGGCCGAGCAGCGATCTCCTCATCCCCCATGGCTCCCGAGCCCAAGTGGAATGAACTGACATCTCTCCCCTTATCGCGCCAAGCGAACAGGTGTCAGGGTTGAGGCAGTTCGAGGCCGGCGAAACCCTGCAACCCGATACCTGAGACCTGGCACCTGGTTAACGAACCGGAAGCGCGACCGGGCTACTGGCCGTATTGGCCACACTGACGCTGAGCGAAACGGCGTCACCGAGGGCCGTTCCGACCGGCACCTCGAAGTTGACTTGGTACAGGCCCGCAAACCCCGGCGCCAATCCGGAGAATAGCACGCGCGCGGGTACGGAGCCAAGAGTCACGGTAATGGGGTTGGCGGTCATGGCCAGCGGCTGGGGCGGGGCCGGCCAGCCGGTGGGCACAAACGGTTGGACGGGGCCGAGGCCGGTCGCAAACAGCGTTACCACTTCGCCCGGCCGCGCCGGGTTCGCCGTGGTCACCGGTGCATACGTGAGGCCGTGCAGCACCACGGCCGTTCCCTGGCCGTCCTGCGAGATCGTGAACACGCCGGGAGCGGCGGGCGCCAGCGCCACCGTCACCCGGGGGCTGATCGAACTTACCACCGACACCTGCAGTTGCGCGGTTGTCGCGCCGGCCAGTTCACACGGCACCTGGGCGTTGATCTGCCCCGCCGAGGCGTAGAACAACGCGGTTGGCTGCCCGTCGAACAGCACCTGCGCCGAGGCCAGCGTCTGCGGCAGCGGCAGCGTGGAGGCGGCCTCGGTGCCGACCGCCAGCCCCGTTCCGAAAATACTGAAGATGCCGCAGGGCGCCAGCGCCGGCCGGTAACTGGCGGCATCGACCACGCCGGCCCCGGTGACCGAGGGCGCCGGCGAGGCCGCGGCTCGAGCCGTGGCCGTAAACATAACCGGCGTGATGCTGCTGTTGCCCGGAAGCCTGGCCCGCACGTGGACCGCGCCCGGCGCATCCGGCAGCCGCAGCCAGGTGATGGCCGCGCCGGTGAAATCGCTGACCACATCGGTCGCCGTCAGGCTGCCGCCGCCGTCCGCGATTTCGAAATGGACCGGCACTCCGGCGATCCCCGCCCAGTAAACATCCATCACGGTTACAGCCAACGGCTTTGCCAGAACCGTCGAGGGGGAACCGACCTGGCCGTTGCCGCGAAGCATCCACAGGCTGTCTTCCTCGGAGGAATCGAGCACCTGGCCCCAGAACGCAACGGTGTAGTCAGTCCCGGAGTTATTGGCGTGGATGGTGAGGCGGCCGTCGGTGCTCGCCCTTCCCTTCACCGACGGCGGTCCCTGAAACGTTACCTGGACCGTCGCCGAGCCGCCCGGCTGAACCGGCTGGGTTTGGGGCACATCCAGGGAAACTGAGGCCCCCGGCAGATCCGCCCGCGTCTTCACGCTGATCGAAAAACTTTCGGCGGTCGCGGCGAGATTGGTGATGGTCAGCTTCCGGCTGTACTTGACGGGTTCGCCCATCAGCCACGAGCCGAAGCCAAGGCCGACCGGGTCAAACGCGGCGGACGCGGCCAGCGCACGGCTTACATCGAGCCGCCCCGCGCCGGTGGCCAGGATCGGCGCGCTCTGGGCCCCTTGGTTCACCACCACCGCGGCGCTGTTGACCAATGCCGACTTGATCTGCGCGGCCGTCCAGCTTGGACGCGCCTGCCTGAGCAGCGCCGCCGCCCCCGCAGTGATGGGCGAGGAAAAGCTGGTGCCGTCGCCCTGGCCGAAACCCGCCGGGCTGTAAAACTCACCCAGCGCGTCGTTGGTCTGATAGGCGGAATAAATCCACATGCCCGGCACCACCAGGTCCGGTTTCAGCTCCATATCCGTGTTCGGGCCCAGCGAGCTGAAGGCCGCCATCTGGTCCGCGTCGAAGGGAAACCTCTGCACGCCGGCCGAGATGGTGGCCTGCGCCTGGTTGGTGGTCCCGGTATAAGTCGCCAGCGCCTGCCCGTCTTTCATCCAGAGAACGAAGGCGGGCACCGGCGGAGGGACGGCATCGAGGGGATCGCCGGCGGTGGGGTCGCCGTAATAGAAGCCGGGTTCGGGCGGATCAGCGTCCGCGTTTTGATAGATGAGGACGGCCAGCGCGCCGGCGGCTGCCAGGTTCCTGATCTGCTGCGGCCGGCCGCATGAGGCTCGCTGCACCAGCACGATCTTTCCCTTCATGTTCGCCGGAGAGGTCAACGACCGGCAGGCCGTGGAGTCGCTGCCGGTGGGCCGGTAAACCGTGGCCGGCCCCAAAGCCGCAGTGATGTTCTGCATGACGTAGGGGACGGCCGGAATGCGCTGCAAGCTGTCGGGAACAGGCGTGGCGCCGGTCACCGCAAGGGGGTTGGCGAGAATGCGGGAATTGGTGCTGGCGCCGGCGGTGATGGCCGCCGGGGAATCGCCCGGAGAAGTGATGGTGAAGTAGCAGGGCGGGCCGCAAGCATCGCCGTCGTTGCCGGCCGCGATGGCCATCACCACCCCGGCCTTCACCGCGCCGGCCACCGCCTGGTCGATAGGCATCTCCGATGGCAGATCGTTGGGAACCCCGCCGTAACTTAAGTTGATCACGTTCATGCCGTCGGCGACGGCGTCGTTGATGGCGGCGATGATGGCGGCATCCGTGGCGCCTCCCGCGCCCGCGGTCAGGGGGCTGCCGGTGACGCGGTAATTGCCAAGCTGGGCGGCCGGCGCCACGCCCGTGATTTCCGCCCAGGGGCCGATGGCGCGGCGGCCCGCGGCCAGCGCCGCCACAAACGTTCCGTGCCCGTCGCGATCCATGGCCATCGGCGTATCGCTGGGATCGCCTTGCATGGCGACATAGTTTCGCGCCACGATCACTTTCGAGTTGGTGAAGGCCCTTTCGCCCTTGGGGTAGCCCGCGGGGATGGCCAGCCGGCTGTCCTGCAACATGACGTTGTTGATGTCGATGCCGGAGTCGATGATACCGATCTTCACTCCCAGGCCCGCCTTGCCCTCGCCGCCCAAAACGACCCAGCCGGCGCTGGCGCCGATCAGCGGCACGGCGGCGTCCAGCAGCCGCCGGTATTCACGCACCGACCGCACCTGGCGGATGCCGGGAATGGCGTTGGCCGCCTCGATGTTCTCCTCCGGCATGCGCCCCATCAGCGCGTGCAGCACCACGTCGGTGTCCGCGTCCTTGACGAAGCCCAACTGCCGCAGCCGGTCGTGAACGGCGTCACGGTGCGAGCGGAGCCTGGCGCGGTGCTCCACCATCTCGGCGTCGTCGAGCCGCATGGAATGCATGAATCCCGGAATCGGCAACTGATTGCGCGCGTGCACCTCGGCCAGCGGTTCTCCCTCCAGCCAAACGAGCACGCGCCGGTAGGCAGCCGCCTGGCCGGACAGAGAAAAAACGAACACCAACAAAACGGAGGCAAACAAACGCACAGACATGGGCCCCGCCTTCTTTGTGTGATGCAAAACCAGTTAACGGCGCGATTGATTTACAAGGATAGCACAGGGAGGCGTCACGAATCAGGTGTCAGGTTTCAGACCTGCTTCTGTTTGGTTGACCGCATTCGAAGCGGGGTGCTATTCTTTTTCTTTTTCAAGGGGTTTCGACGGCGTTCCGTGTCGGGCCACTCCAAACTGGGGAAAACGATGGAACAGGTTGCCCGCGCCTTGGGAGCCCTTCTGCTCCGGGCACTGCCGACGTTCGTACTCGTGCTGCTTCTCTACGTCTTCCTGAAGAAGATGTTCTTCAACCCGCTGGAGGCGCTGATCGCCAGGCGCTATGGCGAGACGGAGGGCGCCTTGAAAGCAGCCGGCGAAACGGCGGGCGTGGCGGAGCGGAAGACGTCCGAGTATCAGCAGGCGCTGCACGAGGCGCGCGCCGAGATCTTCCGCTACCTGGGGAGCGAGCGCCAGCGGACGCTGGAGGAATGCGACCGGGCGCTGGGCGAGGCCCGCCGGGATGCGGAACAGCGGATCGAGGCCGCCGGCCGGCAATTGCAGGCCGACGTGGAAGCGGCCAAAGGGGTGTTGCGGGGCGAAAGCGACGAACTGGCCGAGTCCATCGCGCGCCTGGTCCTGAAACTGGAAGCGGAGACTGCGAGTTGATGGCTTTGCCCCGTTCGCGAATCTTGTTGCTGCTGATGCTTGGAGCGGCGCTGGCCGGCGCGCCCCGGTTCGCGGCTCAGCACGCACAAGAGGCGGCCAAAGGCCACTTGCCAGCGCCGGCCGCCGGCGAACCGGCCCCCCAGGCAGGCCACGCCGGCAATCCGCAGGAGCGGGGCGTGGCCGAAGCCTCGAAGGAGGCCGAGCACGCCGAGCCGTTCAAGCTCTGGGGCAAATGGGTTATCCCGGGCTGGGTGGTTGGGCTGCTGCGCTGGTCCAATTTTGTCATTCTCTTCGGCATTCTTGGTTACCTGCTCCGCAAACCGATGGGCCGGTTCTTTTCCGAGCGCGGCCAGGAAATCCTCGAGGGCATAGCCCGAGGCCGCCGCGCCGGGGAGGACGCCGCCGCCCGGTTGCGCGACATTGAAGCGCGCCTGGCCGGCCTGGAGGCGGAAATCGCCCGGTTGCGCGAGGCCGCGGGAACCGAGGCCCAGGCCGATCACGACCGGTTGCGCGTGCGGGCCCAGGCCGAAGCCGAAAAGATCCGCGCCATGGCCGAACAAGAGATCGGCTCGTCGGCCAGGCAGGCGCGCTCCCAGATCAAGATTTACGCGGCTGTCCTGGCGGTGGAACTGGCGGAGCAGCGAATCCGCGCACGGCTCACGCCGGAACGGCAGGACGCGCTGCTGCGCCGTTACGCCGAAGAGGTAAGAAGTGCTAAGCAGTGAGGGAAGCTATCAGCTTTCAGCTTTCAGCCATGAACAATAAGCTGATAGATGACGGCTGATAGCTGAAACGGGACCAGAACAGGAAAAGGCAGGAGGGAAGCGAGCTTGGCAGCGGTTGCGGTACGCTATGCGCGCGCACTGACGCAGGTGGTCACGCGGCCGGACGCGCCCGTCCCGGCAAGCCGGGACGCCGTCCGGGAGGAGTTGCGGTCGTTCCTCGCCGTGCTGGAGAGCAGCGCGGAATTGCGCAACGTGCTGGCCACGCCCGCGGTGCCGGCGGCGCAGAGGCGCGCGCTCATCGAGCGCCTGGGGCAGCCGCTGGCCCTGTCCCGCACCAGCCTCAACTTTCTCTTCGTGCTGCTGGACCACCGGCGCATGAACCTGCTGGCCGGCATCCTGGATTCCTTCGAGCGCATGCTGGACGAGCGGGAAGGCATCGCCCGGGCCGAGGTCACCACGGCCGCCGGGCTGAACGACGGCCAGCAGCAGTTGTTGCGCCAGGCGCTGGAAACGATGGCCGGCAGGCGCGTGCGCGCGCAGTTTGGGGTCGATCCGGGGCTGCTGGGCGGAGCCATCGCGCGCATCGGCAGCACGGTATACGACGGCTCGGTCCGCGGGCAGTTGCGGCGGATCCGGCAGCGGCTGAGCGAGTAATTGGGCTGTAGGCCGTGGGCTGTGGGCTGCAGACCACGGGGCTACAGCCTACAGCCTGTAGTCTGAGGACACATGGCAACCATTAAAGCCGACGAAATAACCAAGATCATTCGCGAGCAGATCGAGAGCTACCAGGCGACGGTGAGCGTGGCCGAGGTCGGCTCGGTGATCTCGCTGGGCGACGGGATCGCCCGCCTGCACGGTCTGGACAAGGTCATGGCCGGCGAGCTCATCGAGTTCCCGCACAACGTCTTCGGCATCGCTATGAACCTGGAGGAAGACCAGGTGGGCGCGGTGGTGCTGGGCGACTACACCGAGGTAAAGGAAGGCGACGAGGTGCGGCGCACCCGCCGCATCATGTCGGTGCCGGTCGGCGAGGCCATGGTCGGGCGCGTGGTCAATGCCCTGGGCCAGCCCATCGACGAACGCGGTCCCATCGCCACCCAGCAGTACAGCCCCACCGAGCGGATTGCCCCCGGCGTCGTCGACCGCCTGCCGGTGAAGGAGCCGTTGCAGACCGGCCTGAAGGCCATCGACGCCATGATCCCCATCGGCCGCGGCCAGCGCGAGCTGATCATCGGCGACCGGCAGACCGGAAAGACCGCGCTGGCCATCGACACCATCATCAACCAGCGGGGCGGCGACGTGATCTGTATCTACGTGGCCATCGGGCAGAAACGCTCGACGGTGGCCCAGGTGGTGAAAACGCTGACCGATTACGGCGCCATGGACTACACCATCGTGGTGGCGGCCACGGCCAGCGATCCGGCTCCCATGCAGTACCTGGCGCCGTACGCGGCCTGCTCCATGGGCGAGTACTTCCGCGACAGCGGGCGCCACGCCCTGTGCATCTACGACGACCTGTCGAAGCACGCCGCCGCCTACCGCGAGATTTCGCTGCTGCTGCGGCGCCCCCCCGGCCGCGAAGCCTATCCCGGCGACGTCTTCTACCTGCACTCGCGGCTGCTGGAGCGCGCCGCCAAGCTGAATGACAAGAACGGCGGCGGCTCGCTGACGGCCCTGCCCATTATCGAAACCCAGGCCGGCGACGTTTCCGCCTACATCCCCACCAACGTCATTTCCATCACCGACGGGCAGATCTACCTGGAGACGGACCTGTTCCACTCCGGCATCCGCCCGGCCGTGAACGTGGGAATATCGGTGAGCCGCGTCGGCGGCAACGCCCAGATCAAAGCCATGAAGCAGGTGGCCGGCACGCTCCGGCTCGATTTGGCGCAGTACCGGGACCTGGCCGCCTTCGCCCAGTTCGGTTCCGACCTCGACGCGGTCACCCAGGCACAGTTGGCGCGCGGCCAGCGCCTGACCGAGATCCTGAAACAGGAGCAGTACGCGCCGCTGCACGTCGGCAGGCAGATCCTGACCATTTTCGCCGCCACCAACGGGTATCTGGACGACTTCGGCGTGGAGCAGTGCGGCGCCTTCGAGAAGGCCCTTTACGACTATCTCGACCAAGTGCATCCCGGCTTCGCCGACAAGATCCGTGAGCGCCAGGAATTGACCGCGGATCTGCGCGAAGAGATCCACTCGGTGCTGCGCGACTTCAAGCAGCGTTTCAAGGCCGGCAGCGAGGCAACCGTGGCCGCGCAGTAAGACGGAGGGCAGAAGGCAGTAGGCAGTAGGCAATAAGCTGATAGCTGATAGCTCCTATGCCATCACTCATAGACATCCGGCGGCGGCTACGCAGCGTTCGCAGCACGCAGCAGGTCACCAAGGCCATGAAGATGGTGGCGGCGGCCAAGCTGCGGCGCGCCCAGGCGCGGGTGTTCGGCGCCCGGCCCTATGCCGACGCCATGCGGGTGCTGATGCGCGACCTGATGGCGCGCATCGAGACCAACCGGCCGGCGGGCGACGACGCGCCGCTGCATCCGTTGCTGGCACGACGCACGGAGCAGAAAGTGCTGCTGCTGGTGCTGTCCGGCGACAAGGGCCTGGCCGGGGCCTTCAACACCAACATCGTGAAGGCCGCCCACGCCTTTCTGACCGAGCGCGAGCGGCGCGGGCAGCAGCCCGTTTTGATCACCATCGGCCGCAAGGGCCGCGACTTCTTCCGGCGCCGCCGCCGGCTGGAGGCCGAGCGCGTGAACATTTTCGCGCGGGTCGGCTACAACCACGCCCGCGACATCGCCGGCGAGATCATCAGCCGGTTCACGAACGGGCAGTGCGATGCCGTTTATCTGCTCTACAACGAGTTCAAGAGCATCCTGACGCAGCGCCTGGTCACCGAGCCGCTGCTGCCGCTGGAGCCCCAGGCGGCGGGCCAGCCCGAATCGGGCAAGCCCGAAGTGGCGGGCAAGCCCGAAGAGACGGCGGTGGATTACATCTACGAGCAGCCGCCCGCGGAAATCTATCGCCACTTGCTGCCGCGCTTCGTGGAAGTGCAGGTTTTCCGGGCGCTGCTGGAATCGGCGGCGGCCGAGCAGGCCGCCCGCATGACCGCCATGGATGCGGCCACCAACAACGCCGCCGAGATGATCGAGCGCATTACGCTCAACATGAACCGCATCCGCCAGGCGGCGATCACCAAGGAGATCATCGAGATCGTTTCCGGCGCCGCGGCTCTGGAGGAGTCATAGACCGGCTGTAGGCTGTGGGCCGTAGGTAAAGACGCTGCGGCCCACAGTCTACAGCCCACAGCCCACAGCCGATTTTTATGGACAACAAGAATATTGGCAAAGTGATACAGGTGGCGGGCCCGGCCGTGGACGTGCAGTTCGGCGAGGAGCACCTTCCGCCCATTTACAACGCCATCCACGTGACCAGCGAAGGCTTCGACGTGCCGGCGCCGGTGGACGTGATTCTGGAAGTCCAGCAGCACATCGGCGAAGGCCGGGTGCGGACCGTGGCGATGCAGCCCACCGACGGCATGGTGCGCGGCATGAAGGCGGCGGACACCGGCGGTCCCATCACCGTGCCGGTGGGCCGGCCGACCTTGGGCCGGGTGATGAACGTTATCGGCCGCCCAGTGGACAACATGGGCCCGCTGGAGTCCGAGACGCGCTATTCGATCCACCGCCCCGCCCCCGATTTCGAACAGCAGAGCGTCACCCAGGAGATGTTTGAGACCGGCATCAAGGTCATCGACCTGGTGCAGCCCTTCCTGAAAGGCGGCAAGATCGGCCTGTTCGGCGGCGCCGGCGTCGGCAAAACCGTCATCATCATGGAGCTGATCAACAACGTGGCCCTCAAGCACGGCGGCGTCTCCGTGTTTGCCGGCGTCGGGGAGCGAACGCGCGAGGGCAACGACCTGTGGCTGGAGATGCAGGGCTCGGGCGTGATCGACCCCAGCGACTGGCGCAAGTCGAAGGCCGCGCTGGTCTATGGCCAGATGACCGAGCCGCCGGGGGCGCGCCTGCGCGTGGGGCTCACCGGCGTCACCGTGGACGAGTATTTCCGCGACGAAGAGCACGCCGACGTGCTGCTGTTCATCGACAACATTTTTCGCTTCACCCAGGCCGGCTCGGAGGTGTCGGCCTTGCTGGGGCGCATGCCCTCGGCCGTCGGCTACCAGCCCAACCTGGCCACGGAGATGGGCGAGCTGCAGGAGCGCATCACCTCCACCAAGCACGGCTCGATCACCTCGGTGCAGGCCATCTACGTGCCCGCCGACGACCTGACCGATCCGGCGCCGGCCACCACCTTCGCCCACCTGGACGCCACCACCGTGCTGTCGCGGCAGATTTCCGAGATGGGTATTTATCCGGCCGTCGATCCCCTGGCCTCCACCTCTCGCATTCTGGATCCCCGCTTCATCGGCGAGGAACACTATCGGGTGGCCAGGCAGGTACAGAACCTCCTCCAGCGTTACAAGGAGCTCCAGGACATCATCGCCATCCTGGGGATGGATGAGCTCTCGGAGGAGGACAAGCTCGTCGTCGCCCGGGCCCGCAAGATCCAACGCTTCCTCTCTCAACCCTTCTTTGTGGCGGAGGAATTCACGGGCCGGCCCGGCCGTTATGTTCCCCTGAAGGACACCATCAAGGGGTTCAAGGAGATCGTGTGGGGCAAGCACGATGACCTGCCGGAGCAGGCATTTTACATGGTGGGAA
>JAPKYU010000483.1 GCA_026394175.1 Acidobacteriota bacterium
TTCCCAGGTAGAACTCGGCCTTGTTCTGGTAGCGCGGGCGAGAGGCGGCGTGGTCGAAAATCGCGCCGACACGCACGTCCATCAGCCAGGGGAAAGCCTTCATTCCATCTTCGAGCGCGTGGTTCAGCTCTACGAACATGGGACACAGATGAACACAGATCAACACAGATTGAAACACCGGAATGGGACGCAGATGAACGCAGATCCGATTCGATTGCCGGCTGACGGTCGGCGGAAAACCTGGGCCGATAGCCGACAGCCGACAGCCCAATCTGCGTTCATCTGCGTTTATCTGCGTCCCACCTGTCCCTCTTTTGATATCATCCGCATCCATGAAGCGTGTGCATGCTGTTCTGTTGTTGCCCGTTGCCGTGTTCGTTCTGCTGATGGTGCGGCCTGCCAGGCAGGCGGAAAACATCGTGCTGGCCGATGCCCCCGCCCGGCACGCTTTCCGCGTGGTGTTCGGAGTGGGCGACAAGGATCAACAGAAGTGGGATGGCCGCCTGGAAGTGCGCGGCGGCAAGCTGGTGCGGCTGGAGGGCTGGCGCGTCTGGCAAAACGATCGCATTGACGGCGACCGCTTTCAGCTCACCACGCGCCCCGGCACCATAGAGGATCAGCTCCACCCGCCCAAGGAAATGCCGGGGCGCGCGGAGCGGCTGATCCCGGCCGGCCTCATCGTTACGCTGGAAGGCGACGGCGCGCAGGTGGCGGTGGAAAGCGCCGGAGGGAACTTCGCGTTTCGCGAGAACGAGGTGACTTACGGGCAGCCGGCCGCCTTCCTCAACGGCCGCGTGCAGGTGGAGCGGATTCCGCCTTCGGAACTGCTTAGCTCGGCCGAAACGCTCGACGATTACCCGAGCATCACCACCACGCGGAAGGGCGAGACCTGGGTAGCCTGGATCGGGTACAAGGATGCGGCCGATCGCGTGTTCGTTCGCCGGCAGACCGGCGGCGCCTGGTCGCAGCCCGAATCCTGGCAGGAGCCGGCCGGAGCGCCGGCCGACTACTTCCGCACCGCCATGGCCGAAGACGGCGCCGGGCGCGTGTGGGTGGTGTGGGCGGCGCAGGTGAATGGTTCCTGGGACCTGTACGGGCGAGCGTTGGACGGCACGAAATGGTCGGCTGCCGAGCGGCTCACCGCGGGAGCAGGCCGGGGCGCCGGCCCCAACCTCTTCCACAAGTTGGCGCGCGCCTCCGACGGCCGCCTTTACCTGGTCTGGCAGGGCTTCCGCAACGGCGTCTCGTCCATTCTGTTGAAGCGGCAGGAGGGCGCGAAGTGGTCGGCGGAGATGCTGCTGAGCGAAGCGAGCGGCAGCAGTTGGGAGCCGAGCATCGCCGCCGACTCGAAAGGCCGCGTGTGGGTGGCCTGGGATGGCTACGGCGCCGGCAACTACGATATCTACGCGCGCCAGGTAGCGGCCAGCAAGCCGGGCACGCTCCTCCGGGTGACGCGCTCGCCGAATTTCGAAGCCCATGCCGACATCGCCTGCGACCCGCAGGACCGTCCCTGGATCGCCTTCGACGAATCCAGTCCCAACTGGGGCAAAGATTGGAGCCACGACGCGATGCGCGGCAACCTGCTGTACCTCAGCCGCAAGCCGCGCGTGACGTACTACGACCAGGGCGAATGGCGGGAGCCGCAGGCCGATCCCATGGAGGCCGTCGCGGCCGACATTCGCCGCTACAACGAGCTGCCGCAGATCGCCTTCGATGGCGGCAAGCTGTGGATGGTGTTCCGCAGCCGCACGGAAACCAACAACACCCGCCCGGACACTTTCGCCGGCGGCGGGCGCTGGCATTTCTACGCCACCTGCCTGCTGGGCGACCGATGGATGCCGGCGGTGTTCCTGCCCGACAGCGTGGGCCGGAATTACCAGCGCGCGGCGCTGGCGGCGGCAGGCGGTGGGCGAGGCGGCCTGCTGGTGGCCTGGCCTACCGATAACCGGCCGTTCCGCGGCCCCGCCGCCCGGCGTGCAGGCGACGCCAGCCGCGGCCTGGAAGTGTACTTCTCGCTGTTGCAGGCACCCGCGCAGGCAGTGGTGGCCGGTTCCATTCCGTCGCGGCGCTTGGCCGAGGCTGCGTACGTGGCTCCGCTGGCCGCCCAAACCTCGCTGGGCCAGGCAGGCGCAACGCCCGTCCACCCCGCCGAGAGCGCACAGGTGACCGCCATCCGCTCCTACCGGATCACCTCCGGCGGCAAGACCTATCGCATCCTGCGCGGCGATATGCATCGCCACACCGAGCTTTCGCCCGACGGCGCCGGCGACGGCTCGCTGTTCGACCTCTACCGCTACTCCATCGACGCCGCCCGGCTCGATTACGTGCTGGTGGCCGACCACCAGATGGGCGGCGGCGACGAGTACAACTGGTGGATCACGCAGAAATCCAACGACATGTTTTATGTCCAGGGCGCCTTCCTGCCCCTGTACGGCTATGAGCGCAGCGTTCCCTACCCCAACGGCCACCGCAACTTGGTGTTTCCAAAGCGCGGCGTGCGGGCCCTGGTGATTTCGCCCGAGGAGGCGAAGGCCGTGAAAAACAGCGGCCCGATCCTGTATCCGCATTTGAAGGAGAACGGCGCCATCGGCATGGAGCACTCGCTGGCCACCAGCCAGGGCACCGACTGGCGCGACAACGACCCGGAACTGGAACCGCTGGCCGAGCTCTACCAGGGCTACCACTCCTCCTACGAATACGAAGGCGCGCCGAGGACCGAGTCCGACGCCACCGGCCACGTCCACGGCAGCTACGAGAAGGCCGGCTTCTTCTGGAACGCGCTGGCCAGGGGCTACAAGCTGGGCGTGCAGGCCAGCTCCGATCACATCTCGACCCACCTTTCCTACGCCTGTATCATCACCGACGACAATTCGCGGCAGGGCATGATCGACGCCATGAAGAAACGGCATGCCTACGCCGCCACCGACAACATCATCCTCGATTACCGCATGGTGGACGGAGCGGGTGAGCACCTCCAGGGCGATATCTTTTCCGCTTCCGGCACGCCGCGCATCGTGGTGAAGATCAAGGGCACGGGATCAATCGAGAAAGTGGACCTGGTGAAGAACAACAAGTTCATCCTCAGCAAGTCACCGGGCACGGCCGACTTTGACCTGACTTACCAGGATGCGGAGGCGCAGCCCGGCGAGGCGTACTACTACTTACGGGTGATCCAGAAGGACGGGCAGATGGCGTGGTCGTCGCCGATTTGGGTGACACACAAAAAGTAGGGTTTTATTCAACGCGGAGATGCAGAGAGGGAGGAAGCGCGGAGTTTTTTTTCCGCGTTTGCTCGGTTCTTGGTCCGTCTGCGTTGAACAACGCGGAATTACCGGTAAATCTCTCTCCGGTGGCCAACCGCGAGCACCTGCAATTCACCACCGGCGAGATCGAAAACCACCCGGTAGTCGCCTATGCGAAACCGATATTGACCGATTGCGGGGTCGTGGAGCTTGACGGCGAAGCGGAGCGGATCGCGAGCGTACCGTTGTAGTTTTGAGCGAAGGCGTTCTTGGACGGTTTCGGGCAGTTTGTCCCAGTCTCGCCAGGCGCCAGGGCTAAACGCAATTTTCATTTTTCGGCGAACGGGTAGATGGCCTTGCCCGTGGCTATGTCTTTGCGGGCCTTCTGAATACGACGAAGGAAGCGTTTGGCGCGCAGAGCTTCCTGTGTCTCAAGACACTCCTCGATTTCTTGCCAGAGCTTCAGCGGAACGACTACAACCGGCTCCCTGCCAATCCTGACTGTTTCGAGCGATCGAAGAGGTAATGATTTTGCCATAGCCAACCCAATCATAGCACCGCCGCTGAGCCTCAAACCCGGAATGTACATACTCCTGCGCCGACCGCATCCGACGGCGTGCGGCCTGCCGATTCCGCGGATTTGCGCACATCGGTGATATAAGAACGGCATGCTCAATCGAAGGGCTTTCGTGAAGACTGGAGCAGCGGCGGTGGTGACCAGCCGGGTGCGTGGGGCGGCAGCGGCGGCGAAGCGGCCGAACCTTCTGCTGATCATGGCCGATCAGCACCGCGGCGATTGCCTGCGGTCGGCGGGCAACCGGGCGATCTACACGCCCAACCTGGATCGCCTGGCGGCCGAGGGGGCGCGGTTCCGCTGCGCCTACTCCTCGACGCCCACGTGCACGCCGGCGCGCGCCGCCCTGCTCACCGGCATGTCGCCCTGGGGGCACGGCATGCTGGGCTACAGCCGGGTGGGCGAGAAATACCCGGTGGAAATGCCGCGCGTGCTGGCCGAGGCCGGCTACTACACCATGGCCATCGGCAAGCTCCACTACCACCCGCAGCGCAACATCCACGGCTTCCACCAGGCGCTGCTCGATGAATCGGGGCGCGCGGAATCGCCCGAATTCCGCAGCGACTACCGCTCGTGGTTCTGGTCCATGGCGCCGGGACTGGATCCGGATGCCACCGGCATCGGCTGGAATGATTATCGCGCCAAGGCCTACGCGCTGCCCGAGCAGCTTCATCCGACGCGCTGGGCGGGGGAAACCGCGGCCCGGTTCATCAGCGCCTACGACCGCTCTCAACCTTTCTTCCTGAAGGTTTCCTTCGAGCGCCCGCACAGCCCTTACGACCCGCCCGAGCGGCTGATGAAGCGCTACACCGAAGCCGATCTGCCCAGGGCGGCGGTGGGGAAGTGGGCAGCGCGCTACGCCCCGCGCAGCGACGACAGCTTCACCATCTGGCACGGCGACCTTGGGCCTGAGCAGGTGCGCCATTCCCGCCAGGGTTATTACGGCTCCGTCACCCACGTCGATGAAGAGATCGGCCGCATCCTGGAGGCGCTAGAGAAGCGCGGCTGGCTGGACGACACCCTGATCCTGTTCACCGCCGACCACGGCGACATGACCGGCGACCATAATCTTTGGCGCAAGTCGTATGCCTACGAGGCCTCGGCGCACATCCCGATGCTGGTGCGCTGGTCCCGCACCGCAGGATCGGCGGCCTCCGCGCGGCGCGGGCAGGTGCCGGTGCACCCCGTCGAGCTTCGCGACGTGCTGCCCACGTTCCTCGATGCCGCCGGCGTCACGGTAAAGCAACAACTCGAGGGCCGCAGCCTGCTATCGCTGGTCCGCGGCGAGACCTCCGGCTGGCGGAAGTACATCGACCTGGAACACAACAATTGCTACAGCTCGGTGAACAACTGGAGCGCGCTGACCGACGGCCGCTTCAAGTACAT